>JAYSZD010000532.1:0-3793 GCA_043738185.1 Hymenobacter sp.
CTAAGCTGGCGGCGGCCGGTAATGGGAACGGTGGAACAAGCTGCCAGAATGGACAAGCTGGCCAGTAAGGTGAGTTTCTTGAGCATAATAGTGGAAAAAAGAGGGGGAAGGGCGGCCGGTAACTGCTGCTGTAGCTACCACTTTTCACGAGCCGAAGACTTCGGCTCCGGCAACGCAAGCGCCGCGGTAGTCGCCTATACGGCGGAAAGGCGGGTAAATGTTTGCTAATCGGGCTCGCGAAGGAGGAAAATCCAGTCGCCGGGTTGCCGCATGCCCGAGCCGGGCCGTAGTTTTGGCTTCCTTCTCTTCCACCGTGTGTGCATCCATGAAAATTATCTGCATCGGCCGCAACTACGCCGACCACATTGCCGAGCTGCACAACGAAGTGCCCGCCGCGCCCGTCATCTTCCTCAAGCCTGAAACGGCGCTGCTGCAACGTGGCCAGCCCTTTTTCATCCCCGAGTTCTCGCAGGATATTCACCACGAGCTGGAGTTGGTGTTGCGCGTGTGCAAGAACGGCCGCCACATCGATGAGCAATTTGCCCATACCTATTTTGATGCCGTGGGCCTTGGTATCGATTTTACGGCCCGCGACCTGCAAAGCGAGCTGAAAAAAAAGGGCTTGCCCTGGGAATTAGCCAAAGCGTTCGACGGCTCAGCCCCCATTTCCAGCACCTTCAAACCAGTGGCGGAAATTACTGATTTACACAATCTTAATTTCCATCTGGAAGTGAACGGTGAAACCCGTCAAGCCGGAAATTCCGGCCTGATGCTACACCCGTTTGCGAAAATAATCAGCTTTGTATCGAAGTATATATCCCTGAAAATGGGAGACTTACTATTTACCGGCACCCCCGCCGGCGTGGGCCCCGTAAAGATTGGGGACCAGTTGGCCGGTTATTTAGAGGATGAAAAAATACTTGAACTTAATATTCGTTGAGCTAATTAATTAGTCGTTCGAGATAGGTTAGTTGTCGGTTGGTAACTGCTAGTTGTCAGCTGTTTGTGCGAGTGATGATTGGCAACTAACAACCAGCAGCTAATATTAAAGGACAGC
The DNA here is from genome assembly GCA_043738185.1 of Hymenobacter sp. Classification (GTDB taxonomy): domain Bacteria; phylum Bacteroidota; class Bacteroidia; order Cytophagales; family Hymenobacteraceae; genus Hymenobacter. The sequence continues at coordinate 1,058 of JAYSZD010000532.1, forward strand.
TTATTATAGATTGATTTTGTGAGAATGGTAAAGTTGAAAGTGCACGATATAAAGAAGGTAGCAGTGGTTCTGGGTATGGCAGCCGTATCGGCAGTGGTGTGGCCCGGCGTAGTAGATGGCCAGGATGCGGATTCGGTGCCGGCTGGTCGTTCCATCAGCGAGACGTTGTCGGCGGGAAAAACGGTGGTGCCGACCGGGTATTTTCTATTTCCCATTGCGCCGGGCAAGCCCGGCCTGCTGGCCGGCAGCATGGGCGAGCTGCGCCCGAACCACTTCCACGGCGGGCTCGATATCAAGACCGGTGGCGGCATCAACCAGCCCGTGTACGCCTCGGCCGACGGCTACATTTCGCGCCTCAAGCAGTCCTCTTTTGGCTACGGCAATGTGCTCTACATCACGCATCCCAATGGCCTGACCACGGTGTATGGCCACCTCAACGACTTCCGTGGCCCCGTGGCGGCCGAGCTGCTGCGCCGCCAGTACGAGCAGCAGAGCTACGAGCTGGAAGCCTTCTTCGAACAAGGCCAGTTTCCGGTGAAGCGGGGCGAAGTGGTGGCGCTGTCGGGCAACACCGGCGGCTCGGCGGGCCCGCACCTGCACTGGGAAGTGCGCGACGCCCAGGACCGACAGTACAACCCCCTGCAATGGGGCGGCTTTCCCGAAATTCAGGACCACGTGGCGCCCACCTTGCAGGCCCTGGCCCTGGAGCCGCTGAGCATCGGTGCGCGGGTGCAAAACGTGTTTGCCAAAGCGGTGCTGGTGCCTAAGATGCAGCCCGCCCCTGGCACGGCCTTCGCCTGGGCCGATACCGTGCGTTGTTTTGGCACAGTGGGGCTGTTGGTGCAGGGCTTCGACCGGTTCGACAATGCCTGGAACAAGAACGGCATCCAGCGCGTGACCGTGAAAGTGAACGGGGCGCCATTCTACCAGCACGTTATCGATGCCGTGCCGTTTCCGACGGGCACCCGACAGATTAGCAATTTCCTGGATTTTGTGTACCAGCATACCCAGGGCCGCCCCTTGCAAAAGTTGTGGGTGGACGATGGCAACGACCTGCCCATCTATAGTACCGGCCCCAGCAAAGGCCGCCTGACCGTGGAAACCGGCAAGGTCTACACCGTCGATATTACCCTGGCCGACTCCTATAACAACGAGACGCCGGTGCGCCTGGTGCTGCGCGGCGAGCAGCCGGCGTATTTCAAAACCCGTTCGGCCGCGGCCAAAAAGCCCGCGCTGCGCTTTGAGGTGACCCGCAACCTGCTCAAGGCTGTGGCCACCGACCTCGGCACCGATTCAGTGGCCGGCAACCTGGTGCTGCTGCGCGGCAACCGCCGCCTCGAAATCCGGCCCAGCTACACCCAGAACAGCGAAAATGTGTACCTCTACGACCTGCGCGCCGGCCTGCCCGACTCGTTGCGGTTTGGCGGTATTACCAAGAAATTCGACCGCCAGGTGCTGGTGCCCGCAGGCAAGGAAACCACTTACGCCACCTCGTTTCTCAGCCTGGTATTTGGCCCCGAAACCCTTTTCGACAACCTCTATCTGGGCACCACTTACCTGCCGGAGGCCAAAGGCAGCGGCTTCTGGACGGTAGGCAGCCCGCTCAGTCCGCTCTACAAAACCGCGCAGCTGACCTTGCGCCCCGCCACCCCGCCCGCCAACCCCCGCCGCACCGCCATTTATTCGGCCACGGCCAAGGGCGGCAAAGCCTACCTGGGCGGCAAATGGGATGAGCGTGGCAACATCACGGCCAACATCCGGCAGTTTGGCTCGTACCGCATCCACACCGATTCCATTGCGCCCAAGGGAAGCCTGGCGGGGCGGCCCGCCGGGCAGCTGCTATTTCGGGTGGCCGACGACCTTTCGGGCCTCGCCAGCTACCAGCTGCTCATCGGCGGGCAGTTCCGGCTGTTGCGGTTCGAGCACAAAAACGCCACCCTCTTCACCGTAGCCACCGACACGCTGGGCCCCCGCCTGCGCGGCCCCGCCGAGCTGCGCCTGACCGACCAGGCCGGCAACGAGCGAGTGATTCCGCTGAGCCTTTAAACCTCAGAGCAGTCGTGATAAGGTCTGTCATCCTGAGCTTGCGAAGGACCTTATCACGGACTGCACATTCATCGTCTCATTCCTGGGAAGTTCCTTCGCAGGCTCAAGATGACAAAACGCAATCCTCTTACCTTAAAAAACCTCACCAGCTATGCTTCCCGAACCCGGCCAACTCGCCCCCGATTTCACTGCCAACGACCAGGATGGCAACACCATTTCGTTAAAAGACCTGCGGGGCCAGCGCGTGGCGCTGTATTTCTACCCCAAGGACGACACGCCCGGCTGCACTGCCCAGGCCTGCAACCTGCGCGACCACCAGGAGGAGCTATCCGCCCAAAACATCAAAGTCATTGGCGTAAGTGTTGACGGCGAGGCCGCCCACAAAAAATTTGTCCTCAAATACGACCTGCCTTTCTCGTTGCTGGTCGATACCGATAAGAAAATCGTGCAGGACTACGGCGTGTGGCAGGAGAAAAAAAACTACGGTAAAACCTACCTGGGCATCGTGCGCACTACGTTTTTGATTGATGAGAACGGCATCATTGACAAGGTTATCAAAAAGGTGGATACCAAAGCGCACGCCGCCCAGCTGCTGTAGTTTGCCCCGCAAACAAGTTGTGCCGCACATTGCGTTGATGGGCAGCACCCAAATCCGCAGGATAGTGGTTGAAAACGGGCTTTATGCAGTAA
>JAYSZD010000533.1:0-1563 GCA_043738185.1 Hymenobacter sp.
AGCTCGTCGCCGGCCCCGGCCAGCAGCAGTAGCAGAAAAAAATCGACCATGCCGCGCACCGTGGTTTCGGACTGGCCCACCCCCACGGTTTCCACAAAAATGACGTCGTGGCCCGCCGCTTCGCACAGCAGCAGGGCCTCGCGCGTGGCTCGTGCCACGCCGCCCAGGCTACCGCCGGCGGGGGAGGGGCGGATGAACGCTGCCTCGTGCGCCGACAGCCAGGGCATGCGGGTTTTGTCGCCCAGAATGCTGCCGCCGCCGCGCTGGCTGCTGGGGTCCACGGCCAGCACGGCCAGCTTGTGGCCCCGGGTTTCGACCAAATACCGGCCCAGCGCTTCGATAAACGTGCTTTTGCCCACGCCGGGCACGCCCGTGATGCCCACCCGCAGGCTGCGGCCGGTGTGCGGCAGCGCGGCTTGCAGCACCTGCTGCGCCAAAGCCTGGTCGGTGGGCAAAGTGCTTTCGACGAGCGTGATGGCGCGGCCCAGCACCGTGCGGTTACCGGCCAGAATGCCGGTGGTGTATTCGGCGGCGGAAAGTCGTTTGGGAGGCATGGGTAGGGGCGAACGGCGTGGGCGTGCTGGCAAAGCAACGGCCTAAGAACCGAATTACGCGGCAGGAGCTTATTTTACGCATCCAATTCGGCCAGCCAACCGGCAGGAAGGCCCTGTCAAAGCGCCCCCCCCATTTCCCGCGCCCCATGAAACCACTTCGCCTCTTGCCGCTGGCTGCCCTGCTGGCCCTGCCCGCCGCCGTGCTTGCTCAAACCGAGCTCGGCAACTTTTCGGCCACCGGCCGGGGCGGCGTCATCAACACGTTTGCGACCGGCTACCAGGCCGTTGGGGTGAATCCAGCCAATCTGGGCCGCACGGGCGAGTCCACCGTGTCCTTCACCATTGGCGAGCTGGGCCTGGGCGTGGGGTCGCGCTCGCTGCGCAAAACCTTATTCGAGCGCATCATTTTCGAGCGTACGCAATCTGTGGGGCCGGTAGAGAGGGCGGAACTGGTGGATGGGTTTTCGGGCGAAAATGCTTTTAATCTCAACCTCGACGCCACCACGCTGGGCGTTTCCGTTTCTCTGCCCTACGGCCTGGGTGGCCTGGCTTTCAGCAACCGCCAGCGCATGAGTGCCCACCTGGGCCTGAACCGCAACGCGGCCGACGTGATTGTGAACGGCAAGAATGCCGCCAGCATCCAGCAGTATTATCCCACCACGGGCACGGCCACGTTGCCGCCGCCGCTTTTGTCCGAGTTTCTGGACGGCACCGCCATTCAACTGGTCTGGACCAGCGAGTACAATATTTCCTACGGCATGCTGGTGATTGACAAGCCCTTGCTGAAGCTCATGGCCGGGGTGGGCTACCGCTACATTCAGGGCATCGGCATTGCTGATATTCGGGCCGAGGATGGGAAACTGGACGCATACTCGGCCCTTTCCCCTATTTTCAGCATCAATTACGGCACCCTGGCCAGCAGCCCCAACTTCAACTACGAAACCGGCTCGGGGCTGAACCCGGTGGGCCGCGGCCACGGCTACGACCTGGGCCTGGCGGCCGAGGTAGG
>JAYSZD010000534.1:0-10041 GCA_043738185.1 Hymenobacter sp.
CGATGGGCCCGAGCTGCAGGCCGGCTTTCAACTCGGCGCGGGTCACGTTGCTCAGGCCCACATGCTGGATTTTGCCTTGCTGCTGCATTTCAAACATGGTCCCAAGCTGCTCATCCAGCGGCACGGGGCCGGCGCCCATCAGGCGCAGGTGCACCAGCTGGATTTGCTCCTGCCGCAGGGTGCGCAGGTTGTTGTCGATGCTGGTGCGCAGGTTTTCGGGCGTGTTGAAGGGCACCCAGCTTTTGTCGGGCTGGCGGGTGGCGCCCACTTTAGTGCAGATAACCAGGTCGGCCGGGTAGGGGTGCAGGGCTTCGGCAATGAGCCGGTTGGTCACGTCCTCGCCGTAATAGTCGGCGGTGTCAATGAAATTCACGCCGCCGGGCACGGCGGTTTTCAGGATTTCCAGGGCCTGGGGCCGGTCAGGCGCATGGTGCCGTAGCCGAGGCGCGAGACGGTGAGGGGCTGGGCAGCGTGCTGGGCGATGGGGATGGTGGACATAGAACAGGAGTAAGGGCTGGCAGGCAGAAGACGGGTTACCCGTCGGGATGTTTAAACTTCGGTGCGCAACACAACCCCGGCCGTAGCTTCAGCCAGAAGGCTCAAATCAGTGAATATGCCCCGAATTATCGCTCAGTAGGGCTTAAATTATGATTTGGGGCGCGGCGTTTTGCCGCAATGGCGTGCTTTGTCCCAGTTCTCCCCAAAGGCCGCCGGGCCAGTAGCGGGAGGCCCGCTGCTGATTTCACCTTTTTACTTCTTGCTTCATGCGTCAAATTCTTCGCCCGCTGCTGCTGCCTACCTGGTGGCAGGATGCGCTGCTGGCCCTGCCCCGGGTGGTGTGCGGCTACCTGCTCACTTCCAACTTCGGCGCCGCCAAATTTGGCCTGCCCTGGTCGCCGCCCGACAACAACCTGGGCTTGTTTGAGGTGGCCTTCTGGTTTCCGCAGGACGTGGCGGCCTACGGGGGCATCTTCGCTATGTTCCCAGCTTTCTTTGCCTGGATGGGCGCCTTTAGCGAGGCCGTGGGCGGGCTGCTGCTGGTGCTGGGGCTGCTCACGCGGCCGGCGGCTTTTCTGGTGTGCTGCACCATGCTGGTGGCCATGTTTCTGCAGCAGTTTCAGGAAGGGCTCTGGAACATGATGCCGGCCATGGGCTTTCTGTGGGCTTGCCTGCCTCCGCTGGTGCTGGGCTCCGGCCGCTTCGGCCTCGATTATCTGCTGGCCAAGCCCTCGGCCCAGCCCCTGCCCGCCGTGAAAGCGTTTGGTGCTCTCGGCCTCGTGCTGGCCCTGCTGCTGCCCGGCTGCGTGCAAAAATCCGCCGACAAGACCGTTGTGTACCTGCTCGACGTGAGCGGCCACCCCGGCGGCGTGCAGCAGGTGGGCCTGCGCGGCCGCGACAAGCCCCTGAGCTGGGACTACGACCTGCCACTTACGGCCGTCGTCAAGGACAGTCTCTACCGGGCCGTCGTCACCATCCACACCGGCTACCGCCTTACGGAGGCAAAATTTACGCTCAATGGCGAGTTCGAACTCAAAGACCAGCCCAACCGCCGCATCGTCTTCGGCCCTACTGATACCACCGTGTACCGCGCCCGCTTCGGCCGGGCACCCCAGTAGTAATGGGCAAAACCTGCGCTGGTGTGGGGTAGGGTCCTGGCGTATACGAGGGGTTCCTTACCCCAGCTGTTTCTGAAACGCCGCCAGAAACAGCCCCACGTGGTAGCCATCGGCCAGCCCGTGGTGGATATTGACGGACACGGGCATGAGCGTGGCCGCGCCTTCCACATACGTCTGGCCCACCGAAATTTTGGGGCAGCTATCCGGGTGCGTGAAGCTGCGGGCGTGGCTCAAGCCGGTGAAACGCACCCACGGCAGGGCCGAAAAGTGGATGACGTCGGGCCGGCTGGTGGTGGCGTTCAGGCGCAGGCCCTGGCTGGCTAGCACGGCCGCGATTTCGGCGTTGGCCGTGGGCAGGAAGTCCGCCAGCTCGGGCTGGTGCGCTATGAAGGAAAAGGCAAACGTGTGGTCGGGCCGGCCGATGGTGGCCGAGGCGTGGATGCGGTCGTAGCAGTAAACCTGCCCATCCTCGATGCGGTAGCGAAAAGCTTCCACCTCATTCACCGCCCGCAACGCCGCGTGCAGGTAATACAGGAAAAACGGCACCCGCATCCGCCGGGCTTCAGCCAGGGCGCGGGTGCAGTCAACGGTGGCTACCAGACCAAAAAAAGGCTCTTCAAAAGCGGAGAAAAAGGCGAAATGCTCGCGCCGGTTCCAGCTGGTTTGGTCGATTAGGTGCTTCATGGGCTGGCAAAGTTCGGGTATTATTGCCGGGTTAGCTTGCTGCACGGGCCCGTGGTAGTACGCAGCGGGACTAATAGTGGCTGCGGGCCACCTGGTTAAAGCCCGACCAGTTGGGCATTTTTCCGGGGTGCGTTAGATTAGCGCCCTCAATGGTTGCTCGCCGTTGCTGCACGCCTAGCAGGCTGCTTGTTGCCACACACTACGCAGGAGCGTGACCCAGGCCGCCGGGCCGCACGCTCTCCTTATGACCCGATTTTTCCCATGACCCGACTTGCATTTGCCTACCCGGTGTTCGAGCGCCTTTTCGAGCGCGACTACTTCATCAATGACGCCGTGCTGCGCGAAATACTGGCTCTGGGGCCGGAAAAGGCCGTCCCCGAGCTGCTGAAAATAATCGATGGCACGCTGGAAGCTTTTCTGAAAGGAGAGTTAAATGGCAGCGAATGGTGGGATACCTATCACTTCTTCCACGCCCTTTACCTGCTGCACGACCTGCAAGCCCCCGAGGCCCTGGACGTGTACCGCCGCGTACTGCGTCTGGACTCGGCTAGCACCGACTATTGGTTCGACGACCTGTTGTTTGAGGAGGTGCCGGACCTGCTGGCCCGCGCCGCCCAAACGCGCCTGCCCGAGCTGCTGGCCATGCTCGAAGACCCGGAAATGGCGCTCCAGCATCGTTTGGTGGCCTCCGGGGCTATTGCGCGGCTGGCCACGGAGCACGCCGACCTGCGACCAACCATCAGTGCGTTTTTGCAGGGCTACCTGCGGCACATCATCGCGCACGCCGAGCAGGCCGCTCAGCTTTTTCCGGCCGATGCGGATACGTTTTGCCAGGGGCCGGAAGAGTACCTGGGAATGCTGCTGGCCGATGTGCAGGAGGCGGGCCTGCGCGAGCTGGAGCCTGAAATACGGGAGCTGCACCGCCTGAACCTGGTGGACGAAAGCATGGCCGGCGGAGCCGATGATATTGACTTTGATGTGGCGGGTGCGCTGCCGCCATCGCCGGATATTTTTGCCCGCTATCAGGTGCTGCGCGACAATCCGGAAAACTACTCGCCCTTTCACCCCGACGCCGCCAATATTGCCCGGCGCCGGGCCCAGCAGGAAGCGGAGTATGCCCGAATGCGGCGCGAGGCGCAGCCGCAACAGCCCCGGCTGGTACTGCCCAAAATTGGCCGCAACGACCCGTGTCCCTGCGGCAGCGGCAAGAAGTATAAAAAGTGCTGCGCGGCGTAGTGGGCGCATGGTTCATTCCTGGCCGAAGACTGGCGCGAGTTTAGGCGCAGCCGTAACTCGTGCCGGGTTTTCGGACGAGGCTGTGCCTCGCAACAGAACGACGCTACCGGCGCGGTTCCGGCTTGCCGCTGCGCGGCAGGGGAGGCGCAGCCTCCACGTTAAGGTCGGTCACGAGTTACGGCTGCGCCTAAACTCGCGCCAGTCGCGCCAGTCTGGGGTTTAGGCGCAGCCGCAACTCGTGACGGGCTTTTGGGCGAGGCTGTGCCTCGCAACAGAACAATTTTACAGAACAGGCTTTTCGGCGCAGCTCCGGCTTGCCGCTGCGCGGCAGGGGAGGTACAACCGCCACAACATCATCGGTCACGAGTTACGGCTGCGCCTAAACTCCCGCCAGTCGTGCTTAATTTGAGGCATGAGCGAGAAGTACAAAATCCGGGATTCGCAGCAGCGCTACTTTGTCAGCTTTGCGACGGTGAATTGGATTGACGTATTCACCCGCCGGCTCTACAACGACATTTTTGTAGACAGCCTGCGCTATTGCCAGCAGCACAAAGGCCTGGAAATCTACGCGTGGTGCCTCATGACCAACCACGCCCACCTCATCATCAGCAGCGAAGCCGAAGACCTCTCCGGCATCCTGCGCGACTTAAAGCGCCACACCGCCAAAGCCGTACTCCGCGCCATTGAGGAAAATCAGCAGGAAAGCCGCCGCGAGTGGATGCTGTGGCAGTTTGAGCGGGCCGGCCGGCGCAACGTCCACAACACCAAGTACCAGTTCTGGCAGCAGGAAAACCACCCCATCGAGCTCAACACAAACGACCTGCAGCGGCAGCGCCTGCGCTACCTGCACCAAAATCCGGTAGTTGCCGGCTTCGTCGACACACCAGAAGACTTCCTCTACAGCAGCGCCCGCAACTACGCCGGCCGCCCCGGCATGCTTGAAGTTCTGTTTATCGAATAAGGGCAAGTACTGGCGCGAGTTTAGGCAAGTACTGGCGCAAGTTTAGGCAAGTACTGGCGCGAGTTTAGCGCAGCGTAACTCGTGACAAGCTTTCGGGGGAGGCTGTGCCTCCCATGGAACGAGTCGTTGTTTATACCACTGCCGTCCCCACTGCCGCGTGCCGCTAGCGCAGTAGTGGAGGTACAACCTCCACATCATGATTAGTCACGAGTTACGCTCCGCTAAACTCGCGCCAGTGCAGGCCAGTGCGGGATAATTCGCGTCAGAGCTGCCCGTCGGCCGGTTCCGACCCGGAAAAACCGCCCCGCTCGAATGGCTTCCGGCAGCTACTGAATCTGCACCAGCCCAATCTGGCGCGAGTTTAGGCGAAGCCGTAACTCGTGACTGGCCACCGGGCGAGGCTGCGCCTCGCATCAGAACGCCTCGCGTAATGCCCGTAACTCCGCCCTACGCAAGCTTGCCGCGCTGCGGCAGTGGAGGACCAGCCTCCACATCATAGCCAGTCACGAGTTACGGCTTCGCCTAAACGCGCGCCAGTTTGGGGGTAGAAACGGCTCCCTGTTTACACCACGCGCCGCACCACCACTGTGGCCGCGCCGCCCGCCGCGCCCTCAAACTGCGCCATCAGGTAGCGCGCCGTGGCCGGGCCAATGTCCGCCCGCGTCATCGTCGTAATGGCCCCGGCCGGGCAGGAGTGGGGCGTGGTTGTCGCCCCGTCTTTTTGGGCCATCCACAGCCGCAGCGGTGTTCCCGAGCGGTTTTCTACCGTCAGGGTGTAGGCCGGGCCGTAGTTGGTGTTGGCCAGGCGCTGGGGCTGGCCGGTGCCCGCCGCCGCAAAAGGCAGCGTGCGCACAATGCGCGGCTTGCCCGGCGCCCGGCGGGTCTTGGCCGCCACGCCCTGACGCTTGTTGGCCTGCGCAAACGCCTCGTACAGCGCCGCCCACTCAAAGGCCGGGTCCGCATCCGTCCGCTGCCCCTTCAGCAGCGTGTCCATCAGCCGCAGCGCCGCGCTCAGCTGGCGCAGCAGCTCGGGCAGCGCCAGCGTGGCCAGGCGCGGCGCCGTTTTGGCCTCCGTCTGGGCATCCTCAGCCGCCTCGAACGCATCGGCCGCCACCGCCGGCGCCTCAATCACGGCCGCGGTCAGGCGGTAGTCGGCGCGCACCTTGGCCGGCAGCGCCCGCACCGCCGCTACCAGGGCCCGCACGTGGTTCACGTCCTCGGTGGCTTCCCCAAAGCGCACATCGGTGTAGGAAAGCGTAAACGTCTGCTTCAGCCCCAGCTGCTTCGTGGCCAGCGCATAGCCCACCGCCCGCGCCGAAAGCGTCTCCGTGGCCCGGGCCATCACCTCCCGCGCCTCGTCCTTGGCTACGGTGCTGGCCGTACTCGCGTCATCCTGCGCCGCCTGCCGGGCCGCAATGGCCGCCACCAGCTCCGCCCGCTCGGTGTTGGCCGCGAGTAGGGGCGGGAAGTCGGCGAGCTCCTTGGGGTAGTTGGCCACGGCCAGGCCCACGCGCTGGCCGCTGTCAAGAATGGAGGTTTCGTTACTGTTCATAAACCGTTGGGGGTTAAAGGGTAGGAATGAATGCGCTAAATGTAGCCGCTCGCGACCATAGTAGCTCATCTATATCCCCAGATTCGCTGGCCATGCCTTGGCAACCTGCGTTTCCACCCTCCCAAGCCGGTTTCCTTCCAAAAAAATACTGTCCAGCGAGCCCGAGTGCCAGTCATATGCCCAAAAGTGCCAGTCGTAACAACGAAAGGGGCATCCGTATGCTCAAAAGTGCCAGTCGTAACAACCAAAGTGCCCGTCGTAAGCTCCCGCGTGCTAGTCGTAGCCTCCAAAGTGCCCGTCGTAAGCGCCAAAGTGCCACAGCAGCCTCTCAAAGTGCCCGTCGAGCCCCCAAAAGTGGCCCATGAGCAAGCCAAAGTGCCCCCGGAGCCTCTCAAAGCCGCTGAGGAAGCTGGGTGTGTCTGGGGGAGGTAAGGCCGGCGGGAGCGGCGATGCCCTACTACGTACTTTGTTTAATAAAATAAAAAAGCCCCGCTAGTTATTGTCCAGCGAAGCTCTCTCATTAGAAATTGATTCTACCAATCTGATTTCTGTTTGCCTTTTTTTACCGAAGCTGCTAGGCCAGTAATGATTTGCTGAGTTTCATAGTCCAGGCCAGCTACAATTTTGCCGTTATAACCCGTACGCTTTCCCGCCTTGTAATCGGTCAGACATTGATTATAATTAACTGCATAAGTATTGGTGGCATTCGCTCCACCCAACATGCTAGTATTTCGGTTCCCTCCTGTGAAGTTGTACATCCGATAGCGAAACTTGCCATCCTTTGCTTCCACGCTCAAGACAAAAGTCAGCGCTACCTCAGAGATATTGATTCCATTTACAAACTGGTATTTGTGGACACCTTTACCTAAAATTTTGCCAGCTTCCTTATCATCAACCTGCAATACATCCTTGCCGCTAACATAATTGGAAACGAACCATTCACGGACAGCTTGATGAATATCCTGCTTGGAAATAGTAGAATCGACCTTTATTATGCCTTCATAATAAATAGCACCGTCAGCATCCACAGGTAGGGCAGCGAGGCGAGCAGGCTCTAACTCCCCTTTTTTAACGTAGTGGCCTGCACCAGATGGGTTGGGATTTTGCGCTTTGCTTTCCAGTGCAGAGCAGATTAAGAGGCCGAAAAGAAGAGCCTTAATAGTAGATTTAAGTCGCATAAAAAAGAAAGAAGAGTTGATTGTTGCAGAAAGATACCATGAAGCTGTTTAGAAAGTCGGAAAAGCTGTCATCCTGAGCTTGCGAAGGACCTTATCCCCCCAGAACGGCACTCGTTCGACGAAATACCAAGCGTGATAAGGTCCTGCGCAGGCTCGGGATGACAAACGCTTAGAAAAACCGACTTTCTAAACAGCTTCCATATTTCTGCGATAATCAGCCCGTTCCTACATATTGCGTCGGTACTGCCCGCCGACCTCAAACAGCGCATTCGTAATCTGGCCGAGGGAGCAGTATTTCACTGTTTCCATCAGCTCGGCGAAGAGGTTGCCGTTGGCCACGGCGATTTGCTGCAGCTGCTTGAGCCGCGCCGGGGCCTGGTCGGCGTTGCGCTGGTGCAGCAAGGGTTAAGAGGTAATGCGGGTCAGCGGGAGAAAGTATCCTTTGATACAATCAAGGTTGCGAACGCAAATCTGGATGTGGTCTTTCTCACGAAAACCAGCAGTGTCATAAATAGGGTCACCTTCCCAGAAAACGCCCCTTACCGAATCAAAAGCAGGTTTCTCATCAAGCTCAAATGTTGCATGGAGGGTTTCAATGACTGCGCAATCAAGCTCCCGAAAGAGCAAGTCATGGGTCTTCCCGCTGTTGACGGGCATGGGAGTTTCCGTTGCGGCGGTAGTGGTTTCCAGAAACTGGTAGGCCTCCTTGACGTAAGCTAAGTTGTCATAATCAAGCAAATCCAGACATCGGCCCAAATCAAGGATGGCTCCAATAACCGCCGGCTTTTTAACCTTGCTTTTTGGTCGTTTGCTCAGTTCCGTTGCCCATTGCAAGGCTCGGCTGGGGCTATTGTCCCAGAAGTAAATTCCATTGCCCAACCAGTCATACGGATTATTGCGTTGTTTCAAGTCGGCTTCACCGGCCAGAACTGCCTGAACAGTGTCTTCATCCGTACCGTGAAATCCAAGGGTTAGGCCAATTCGCGAGGTATACACTGCTTTTTATATTGGGCTTTAAGGTTGCCTTTGGCAGTGATAATACCGGCCTTGACCAAAAAATTGTGCGAAGCTTGCTTGTTACCCGCTAGCTTCTTGCGCAGTTTTTCGAATTGCTCGATGTCTTTTTCTACCTTATTGCTCATGGCGACGGAAGCTAAGAAGTTGGGGATGTCGTATTGTAAGGCTAACGCTACGGTAAGGTAACAGGTTCTTGGAAAGTTAACCCTACATATTCCGCCGGTACTGCCCGCCGACCTCAAACAGGGCGTCAGTAATCTGGCCAAGCGAGCAGTATTTCACCGTTTCTATCAGTTCGGTGATGTTGTCAACTGTTAGCGCGACACGTCAAGAATTGTCTGTAATACGCCCAGCAATAAAGCTAACTCACTAATCAGATAACGCTTTTTATCGAGCACAATCTCGTTGTGCTCGTACTTGAGAAAGCGCCATTCGATGCCGGTAGTAGCGCAACCGTAAAGGGTTGTGGGGGCATTGCCTTCCAGGTCGTTCAACTTGCGGGCACCAACCAATTGTGCTGAACATTGAATAGTGCCTAACTCAATATCTTGCTTTTTGGCCTCGGCGATGCAAAAAATCGGGGCCGTAATAAAATCCTGTATGTGACTAAAGGAGCAAATAAAGTCGCACTCGCCCCGCAAGCCGTGTGCGGGGTCAATGTCGAGGCTCATGCCCGAATAGATGGAAAAAGCCCGGTCGTTGCGCTCGCATAATTCCAGCAACACCGGCGTAACCAGACGCTCCGAACGGGACTTTTCACTGTTGAAGCCCACTTCCTGCCCAATTCTAAGTGACTGCTGCAACCACGAGCTTGGCTCAACGGGAGTCAGGTCAGGAAACAGGTCTTCGGCTCGGAAGTGAATGTCAAACTGTTGCCTTAAATCGAATATGGTAAAATCGCTGTAAGCCATGACAAGAAGGTGAAAGTCCGTTCAATCCGTTAAAATCCGTTCAATCTGCGGTCTACATATTCCGCCGGTACTGCCCGCCGACCTCAAACAGCGCGTTCGTAATCTGGCCGAGCGAGCAGTATTTCACCGTTTCCATCAGCTCGGCGAAGAGGTTGCCGTTGGCCACGGCGATTTGTTGGAGCTGCTGGAGGCGCGCCGGGGCCTGGTCAGCGTTGCGCTGGTGCAGCAGCTGGAGCATGTCGATTTGGTACTGCTTTTCCTCCTCCGTGGCCCGGATGACTTCGGCCGGCACCACCGTGGGCGAGCCCTTCGACGAGAGGAAGGTATTCACCCCGATGATGGGGTACTCGCCGGTGTGCTTCAGCATCTCGTAGTGCATGCTTTCCTCCTGAATTTTGCCGCGCTGGTACATGGTTTCCATGGCCCCGAGCACGCCGCCGCGCTCCGTGATGCGGTCGAATTCGAGCAGCACGGCCTCTTCCACCAGGTCGGTCAGCTCCTCGATGATGAAGGAGCCTTGCAGCGGGTTCTCGTTTTTGGCCAGCCCCAGCTCGCGGTTGATGATTAGCTGAATGGCCATGGCCCGGCGCACCGATTCCTCGGTGGGCGTGGTGATGGCCTCGTCGTAAGCATTCGTGTGCAACGAGTTGCAGTTGTCGTAGATGGCGTACAGCGCCTGCAGCGTGGTGCGGATGTCGTTGAAGTCGATTTCCTGGGCGTGCAGGCTGCGGCCCGAGGTCTGGATGTGGTACTTCAGCATCTGGCTGCGGGCGTCGGCGTTGTACTTCAGCTTCATGGCCTTGGCCCAGATGCGGCGCGCCACCCGCCCAATCACGGCGTACTCCGGGTCGATGCCGTTGGAGAAAAAGAAGCTCAGGTTCGGCGC
>JAYSZD010000535.1:0-3791 GCA_043738185.1 Hymenobacter sp.
CTGCCCGTGGAGAAGCTCATCGAGCTGTGCGGCAAGCTAAACCGGCCCATTGTGCTGCTGGGCGGCCCCGAAGACGAAAGCATCGGCCACATCATCGAACAGGCTTTTGAAACGCGGGCCGTCACCGCTCCGGCCCCGGCCGCCACCATCCCCGACGACCCGTACCGCTTCTCCCCAAAGGCCCCCAGTTCCTCCGTCTCTCAGCCCCTTATTGTAAACGGCTGCGGGCGCTACTCGCTGCATCAGTCGGCCTCGTTGGTGCGGCAGGCCCAGTTTGTGGTGAGCCACGACACTGGCCTGATGCACATTGCCGCGGCCTTCAAAAAGGAAATTTTCAGCGTGTGGGGCAATACCGTGCCTGCCTTCGGCATGTACCCTTACCGCACCGATTTCCGCGTGCTGGAGGTGCCGGGGCTGGCGTGCCGGCCCTGCTCCAAAATTGGCTTTGCCAAATGCCCGCAAGGCCATTTCAAGTGCATGCGCGACCAGACGCTGGACCTGGACTTGCCACCCGCCCGCGACGGCCGCTGAAAAGAGAAAAAAGACACTAGATTTGTAGGCCCCCAAGCCGGCGCAATTCTATTTCATTTTCTCATCTTTTAGATTCGCTTTATGCGCCTTTCTACTTTCCGGGCCACCGCTGCAATGGCCCTCACTGCCTTGCTGCTTACCGCATGCGGGCCCACTATCTACCTGGCCAAGGATTTCCGCAATTATGCCCCCAAGCACAAGACGGTGGCTATTTTGCCAGCCGACGTGACCATGGAGTTACGACCCAATCAAGCCAAAAAAACGACCGTCGAACAACAGCGCGCCATCGAAGCCAAAAGCGGCCTCGATTTTCAGGAGAAAATCTATGCCTGGCTGTTGCGCCGGGGCCAGCAGCGCGGCTACACCGTAACCTTCCAAGATGTGCGTCAGACCGATGCGCGCCTGCGCGAAAGCGGCATCCCGTTCACCGAGTTGCGTACCCATACGCCCCAGGAGCTAGCCAAAATTCTGGGCGTTGATGCCGTGCTGACCACCAGCGTGCGCACCACTAAGCCCATGAGCGACGGCGCCGCCGTCGCCGTCGGCCTGATAGCTGGTGCCTGGGGCGCCACCAACCAGGCCAACATCACCGTGAACATTCACGAAGCTAGCGCTGGTACGCTACTCTGGAAGTACGATTATGTGGCTGCCGGCTCGGTTTTCAGCTCCCCTGAAACCATCGTGGACGCGCTGATGCGCAATGCTTCCAAAAAATTCCCCTACACCCCCAAATCATAATCCAACCGCTCCGGCTAGCGGCAGCAAAAAGGCGTCCCCAACCATTGTTGGGGACGCCTTTTTTGCTGCCAGCCGGAGCGGTTGTTGTCAGTTGCTGGTTGTCAGTTGTTCGTTCTTAATTTCAAGGCCGACAACTGATAACCAGCAACTGACAACCAGCAACTACAAAACCATTCTACCCAATCCGCTCGAAGCCGCAGTAGTTGTGCAATACCTGCGGCAGCTCGATACCAGTAGTGGTCTGGTTGTTTTCCAGCAGCGCGGCCACGATGCGGGGCAGGGCCAGAGCCGAGCCGTTGAGCGTGTGCAGGAGCTGGGTTTTGCCGCCCTCGGCGCGGTAGCGGCACTTGAGGCGGTTGGCCTGGTAGGTTTCGAAATTTGACACCGAGCTTACTTCCAGCCAGCGGCCTTGGGCGGCGCTCCACACTTCGAGGTCGTAGGTGAGGGCGGCGGTGAAGCTCATGTCGCCGCCGCACAGGCGCAGCACGCGGTAGGGGAGGCCCAGCTGCTGCAACAGGCTTTCGACGTGGGCCAGCATGGCTTCCAGGGCGTCGTAGCTGTGGTCGGGCTCCGTGATTTGCACAATTTCCACTTTGTCGAACTGGTGCAGGCGGTTGAGGCCGCGCACATCGGCGCCCCAGGAGCCGGCCTCGCGGCGGAAGCAGGGCGTGTGCCCGGCGATGCGCACGGGCAGCTTATCGACGGGAATGATTTCGTCGCGGTAAATATTAGTCAGCGGCACCTCGGCCGTGGGAATGAGGTAGAGATTGTCCTTAGCATCGTGGTACATCTGCCCGTCCTTGTCGGGGAGCTGGCCGGTGCCGTAGCCGCTGGCCTCGTTCACCAGAATCGGCGGCTGAATTTCGGTGTAGCCGGCGTTGCGGGCCTGGTCCAGAAAGAAGTTGATGAGCGCGCGTTGGAGCCGGGCGCCCTGGTTTTTATACACCGGGAAGCCCGCGCCCGTGATTTTGTTACCCAGCTCAAAATCAATGATGTCGTACTTCTTAATCAGCTCCCAGTGCGGCTGCGCATCGGGGCCCAGCGTGGGAATGATGCCGTGCTCGCGCACCACCTCGTTGTCCTGGGCGGCGCGGCCCTGGGGCACGCTGGCGTGAGGCAGGTTGGGGAGCTTATAGAGGAGCTGCTGCTGCTCTTTTTCTACTTGCGTCAGCTCGGCGGCGGCGGCCTGGGTGTGCAGCTTGAGCTCGGCGGTGCGGGCCTTGAGCGTTTCGGCGCCGGCTTTGTCGCCGGCTTTCATCAGGCCGCCTATCTGGCGGGCCAGCTCGTTGGCTTCGGCCTGGGTGGCGTCGTGGCTGGTTTGGAGCGAGCGGCGGCGCTGGTCCAGGTCGAGGATGGCGGCCACGTCGGCGGGGCCGGTGGCGTAATGTTTTTTGGCGAGGCCAGCCAGCACCAGCTCGGTCTGGTCGCGGAGAACGGAAATTTGCAGCATGGGGCTTGAAGGGGAATGAGGGCAAATGTCGGAAGTAAAACCGGGTGGAACCACAAGGCTACAGCTGTAGGCTCTGGCGCGGGCACGCAACTTATGTTGCGGCCCAACTTGTTAACGCCTCGCCGGACGGCATCCGATTTGGCGGTTTGCCCGTAATGCGCTAACATTGCGTTAGCAATCGGCCGCCGTGGCTGGAATCGCAGGCCTTGGCGTCTGCTTCCGGCCTGTCATTTGCTGAACCCCTCGCGGCCCCCTTTCGCACCTCATTTTCTTGCTTATCCATTGCGCGCCGCGCGCTGCTATTCTCGCGATAGCCCGCGTCTCCTGCCGATGCTTTATCGCGGCCTGTTCGCTTTCGTGCCGTAGCTGGTTTTTTGGGCCCCACGCGGGCCCCCAGGGCCGCCAGCCCCTTGATTCACGCCGATGTTTCTCCCCTTATTCCCTTTATGCACACCATTAACGAGTTGAAGGACCGGCTGCTGTCCGACCTCAAGGAAATTGCCGAACAAATGAATGTCGGTAACTTCAAGCGGCTCAGCAAGCAGGATTTGATTTACAAAATCCTCGACCAGCAAGCCCTGGTTCCGGGTGCCGCCGACCAGCCCGCCGCTCCCGCCGCTCCGGCTGCCCCGGCCGAAGCCCCCGAGGTGGTCGCTGCCGCACCCCGCGCAGCAAAAGCCCGCCGCCCGGCCCCCAGTACCGCCGAGCAGCCTTTTTCGGACGTGGCGCCGCCGGCTGCCAAAGTCGCCCGCCCGGCGCGGGAGCCCCGCCGCGAAGCCTCGCCTGTTCCCGCTGCTACCGTTGAAATCCTGGACCCCATCGAGGGCCTGGCACTGGTGCCCGCCTCGGAGGCTACCGGCGCCTCCCTGGCCAACGAGCCCGTGCCCGTAGTGGCGCCGCAGGTCAACGAAGAAGCCGGCCCCAGCGCCGACCAGCAGATTAACGGTGTGGAGCAGGACGCCAACGCCGTCCGTCCCGAGCGCCGGGAGCGCCGCGAGCGGGTAGACCGCGCCGGCCGCCCCATCACGGAGCAGCGCGCCGCCGAGATGGCCGCCGAAAAAGCCGCCGCCGA
>JAYSZD010000536.1:0-3786 GCA_043738185.1 Hymenobacter sp.
ACCAGGCCGTTGGACATCGACCTTGGTAATTTTGCCGGCAAGCCCGATGTAGTGGATGCCGAAAAAGCTAAGCTAGCCGGGTTTCCCAACGGCATGCTCATGGGTTTTCGCAGCTACCACGCCGCCTCTGGCACCAGCTCCGACCTCGCCGTGCTGAGCGTAGAGGGCCGCCGCCTGCGCGTCGTGCAGCGCCGCGTGGAAGAAACCGCCGCTGAGCCCGGCACCTTCGAAACTTCCCGCGAGGTGCCTTTGCCCGCTAATACCACCGTAGTGGCCGCCTCCCTGAAATAGCCCGTTGCGGTCCGAAAGCACACTTGAAAGGTCCCGCTACCGTGGTGGCGGGACCTCTTTTAGGGCCGCACGAAGGCCGCGAAACACGGGCTTGAATCAGTAGAAGAACTCAGATTCCTGGTTTTTAATTTGTAAGTTGGGGTATGAATACGAACCCGCTCCTGAGCCCCATGAAGGGCGCCACGCGCCGCGAAATAGGCGGCGTAATTGTTGACGTGGTGCCGACCGGCAATGCCAGAGTCAAACGAATCGTGTACCCGCCGGGCTTCCGCTGGTCGAAAAGCCTCAAAGAGATGGTCGGGACTGAGCTGTGCATGCACGCGCACGTGGGCTTCCTGGCCAGCGGCGAATTTGATATTCAGTACGCCGACGGCACCGTGGAGCACTTTGTGGCGCCCCAGGCCGTGGCTATTGCGCCTGGCCACGACGGCTGGGTGGTGGGCTCCGAGCCAGCCATTCTCATTGAGTTTGACTTTGAGGGCGAAACCGTGGAGCGCCTGGGCCTGACGCGCGAGTAAGGGGCTGGGGCGCCGCTACTGGTTCTCGTTTTCGGGGCTGTCGCGCTTGAGCACCGGAGCCAGCGCGGTATTCGTTTCGGGGTGTAGGTGCAGGGTGCGGATGGGGAACGGAATGGAGATGTCGTGGGCATCGAAAGCGCGCTTGATGCGGATAATGGCCTCGCTGCGGGCACTCACGTAGTCGACCTGCCGGCGGTAGGGCACCCAAAAGCGCACCTGAAACGTGATGGCGCTGTCGGCAAAGGCGGTGAACATGACTTCCAGCGGCCGTTCAGCAATCAGCTCGGGAATGGTGGCCACGGCTTGGTGCACCACCTGCCGCACCAACTCCAGGTCGGATTCATAGGCCACCCCACATTCCAGGTCCACGCGGCGCATGGTTTGCTGGGTGAAGTTGATGAGCGGGTTTTCGAATACTTTGCGGTTGGGCATAATCACCAGCTCCCCCGTGGTTTGGCGGATGTTGAGCGTGCGCAGGCTGATGCGTTCAATGGTACCGAAAAACTTGTCGGTTTCGATGACGTCGCCCACGTTGAAGGGGCGCTGCACGGCGATGATGATGCCGCTAATAAAGTTGGCCGCAATGTCCTGAAATGCAAAGCCCAGCGCCAGGCCGATGATGCCGACGCCGGCTAGCAGCGAGGTCACGGTTTTGTCCAGGTTCAGCACCGTGAGCACGAAGAACGTGCCCACCAGCAGGGTGATGACGTGAAGCACCGTGATGAGCAGGTTGTTGAGCGTATCGCTGGCGGATACACGGGGCAGTACCCGCCGCAGCACCCGCCGCACCACCTGCGCACCAACAAAAGTGAGGGCCAGTAAGATAGCGGCCACCACCAGGTTGGGCAGCATCACTATTAATTGCCGAAACCAACCCAGCAGCTTGCCGGATAATAAATCAAAAGCGCGTTCAACTTCGGTCACAACCGCAAACATAGAGAAGCTTAAATCAACACGAATACAGGCTCAAGGTACGGCTTAACGGTGGCCGCCGCCAGGAATAGGAGTAGGCATGAGCCGGGATAAGCCGGCGGAATACCTGATTTTTTCGCTGCTGCCCCTGTTCCTGGTTGGCAACTACTACCGCGCCAATGGCGTGTGGGCGACCGGAATGGGTACCCGGCTGTTGCAGGACCTGACGCCCAACCTCAAGCAGCAGCAGTGACGGTGGAAGCGGCTGCAGTGGTTGTGGAAGAAACTGAAAAGGAGCAGGCTCATTCTTCTCCAAAGCGCAAAAAGCCCCTCCGGCCGTGAGGGCGGAGGGGCTTTTTTATTGCTGGGTGGTGGCGTTCTCAGTTCCTGGTGCCGCACTCGGCGCAGAATTTCTGCTCGGGCTTGAGGCCGCCGCCGCAGCCGGTGCAGAACCGCTCTTTGGTTTGCGCGGCGGCGTTGGATGTGCCGCAGCTGGGGCAGAACTTCTGGCCGGGCGCCAGCTTGGTTAGGCAGCTGGGGCACTGCACCAAGCCGTCGCGGTTGAGGAAATCGAGGTTTTTGGTGTAGTCCTGCTCGCGGGTTTTGGTGCGGATTTGTTCGCTGGTGGCCTGGGCCTGCTGGGCGCGCAGCTCCTCCTGCTCGTCGGGGGCGCAGTCTTCGCAGAGGCCGGCGCTGTGGTTCCAGCACGCATCGGGACACACCCAGTGGCCGCAGCGCGTGCAGTGCTTGAACTGCTGCTTGCCCTCGGCCACGGCCGTTTCCATGGCCGAGTCGTGCGCTTTGCCGCCCACCGCCCGCTGAATGTGGTAGGCCGCGTTGCCGGCCCCGCTAAAGGCCCCGCCAAACAGGCTGCTGGCTGCCTGCAGCAAGCCGCCCGCAATGCCGATGGCGTTGGGCTGAAACCGCGACATGTAGCCGTTGCGGCACCGGTCGCAGTGAAACTTGAACTGGAAGCCTTTGTCGGTGGAAAGGTCGTCGTGGTTGGCAACAAATTGAATCAAGGTGCTCATAGCTGAAAGGGGAGAGATGGGTCAAATGTAGGGCGCAACGGATTAGTCATGCCTTATAGCGAAGGTATTTAAATGACTGAATTCTATTGGTGGCGCTCTGCTAGCCAAGTAGAAAGTCAAGTCCGGAAACTACTATAAATTCCTCGGGTGCCGCGGCGGGGTAGCGCACCTCTACCCGTTGACCTACTTTCCAGTTTTGAGCGCGCCCGCTGGTTTGGCAGCGCAAAGTCAGCCATTTGCCTTCAGGAGTTTTGAACCGGACAACAGGATAGATATCTAGGAACCTAAGGCCTTCCGTTTCGAGGGCCATAATGGTTCCTTCA
This sequence comes from Hymenobacter sp., assembly GCA_043738185.1. Taxonomy (GTDB): domain Bacteria; phylum Bacteroidota; class Bacteroidia; order Cytophagales; family Hymenobacteraceae; genus Hymenobacter. Next base: position 3,076 of record JAYSZD010000536.1, read on the forward strand.
GCTCGGACGCCTTTCTTTAGTAACGAGACTCGTTGCCGAAAACCAAAGACAACCAGAATAACTCCGACAGTTAGAACGACAAGCACAGGAAGAGTAATCATTGCTGGGAAAAGCGAATGAATAGAGGTTGCCATTTGAGAAGAACAAAGCTCCTACACTACTCCTTTTCCAGTACCGTTTTAATGCCGCCCAGTCCGTGGAAGAAACGAAAAGCCCTGCCGGGTACGACCCCGTCAGCTTCCTCGGGGCCGCGCGCCAGCAACCACCTGTGCGCAGGGCTGTAGTCCGGCAGGAAGGTTTCCTGTCCCGACCCAAGGTTTGTGGTCCCGAACGAAGGTTTGCGGTCCGAACCCAAAGTTTGTGGCCCCGAGGCAGTTGGCGAGCGTCCGGAAGCGGTTGGCAAGCGTCCGGAAGCGGTTGGCGGGCGTCCCGAAGTGGTTGGCAGGCGTCCGGAAGTGGTTGGCAGGCGTCCGGAAGCGGTTGGCAGGCGTCCGGAAGCGGTTGGCGGGCATCCGGAAGCGGTTGGCGAGCGTTGGGAAGAAAAGGGCGGCGGGCGGAGTGTAAATAAAAGCTCCGCAATACCAAAATATTCGCTACGTTTGGAAATACTTCTACCCCTTGTATGATTGCAGTGCCTTTCGTTGAGAGGCAGCCAGAGAAGGAAACGGAGTCACCCCCCATCCCTAAATGCGGCGCCCCGGCGCTGACATT
>JAYSZD010000537.1:0-1560 GCA_043738185.1 Hymenobacter sp.
CATTGGCCACGTCGTTTCCCAGTACATCAATGGTTGGCGTTGCGTTGTAGGATGCCGAAACCGCATCATCGGCGGCCTGTGGCGCGGCCACTACATTGATGATGACGGTAGCGGAGGGGGAGTTCTGATTACCACCAATACCACCAATGTTTTGCTCCCTGAAATTAAAGGTGAAGCTTGTCGTTCCTATTGCGGAGGGAACAAAACTTAGGTGAGGGCCGGTCAACCCTACATTCCTTGCACTAAGCACCTCCGTGTCCGTATTGCCCGCGTAGAGCGTGCCAATCTCAGCAGGGCTTAAGGCCGTTACCACGCGGAATCTCTGGCCCTCCCGGGTAGCAGGGTCGCTCACGGTACCCGTCAGCGTTATCAGGAGCCGGCCCGTGCTACCGAGAGAAACGGTGAGGTTTTGGTTTTGCGCGGTTTGCGCCCAAGAGCTGGTTCCGGCCAGCAGCAGCAGCGCAAGCAGGCAGCTGAAACGATGTAAGAGTATTTTCATATAGAAAATCCTGAAAAGGATGAAAGATGGCAAATTGAGCAAGTAGATGAGGCGGTAGTATTATGGCAGTTTGAAAAATTCAAAAATATAGGGATGATTATGGCCGAAAAGTGGCATTTCATCGGGGGAAGGTAGCGGTTGCCTGTCAGCGGAAAAGCTACGATATATTAAATTGTAACAACTTAAAGTCATCTGTGCAAGAAGAATTTTCTGAGCAGTCAAATATATTTTTTCTAAAGAGCAATAGATATTTCTGCAAATGTAAGAGGATTATGCAGGTGTTGAATATGGTTTTATAAAAATAATATACAAAAAAAATAGGTAATGATGATGCTCGTTCCGGCTTGGCCAGGCAGGGTTTGCCCGGCACCAAAAAATAGCTTTCGGGTGCTGAAAAGAGGTTTTTCCTGTTGCTGATATTTACCCCGACGGGTCGCGTCAGTGTCTGCCCGGCTGGCGTCGGGAAGGCTGTGATAGGAGCAGTTGGCGGGGCTGCCAATTGGCGATTTTCTAAAACCAGCCGTCCCAGCTTTCCAACAAGCTGGCGGAAAGAAGCAGAACCCAAACGAAGGCGCGAAATGAGCCGGCCAAAGTGGGGCTACGGCAGGGCGTGCGCGTTATTGCCCCGCCCACAGCGCTTCCCGGTGCAGGGCAGGTACTGCGATTTTGAAGGCCTAATGCCTTGGGCACGTCTTCACCCGATAACACAATATTGTCGAGGTAATCAGCGCCTTGAACCTGCGGGGTTTCGCGCGCTACGCAAGGGCAGGCGGACGACTAATTTGCCGCAATGACGCTGTTTTCGGCAAGCCGGGCGGCCGGCTGACCACGCATGAGCAGCAAATAAACACTCCCCGAAACCAGGAAGCCTACAAACCACGCGTAGTCGTACACGGCCACCAGCCCGGCCCACACCGTGCCTTTATTCAGCACGCCGATGGCGGTGAGGAAGCCCGGCACATTGGGCACGATGCCCACTGCCAGCGCCACCAGGGCCGCCACGTTGAAGCCGTTGCGGTAGGCGTAGCGGCCGGTGTACTGGTAGAGGTCGGGCACATCGA
>JAYSZD010000538.1:0-10013 GCA_043738185.1 Hymenobacter sp.
CGCAAGCGGCCCCATTCATCTCACCCCCACCACCAACTTCCCATCGGGCGCATACGCCAGCTCGCCGCGTTCCACCAGCTCGCGCACCGTGGCCGTGACGGCCGCCGCTTCTTTGGGCGGAAACGCGGCCAGCAGCTCGCGCGGCGACAGGGCCGCCTGCCGCACTTGCGCCAAAATGGGCTCACGCAGCGAGGGCACGGCGGCCGTGGCCTGCGCCGCTTTTTTGTCGGCCAGGCAAATGTCGCACACGCCGCAGCGGGCCGGGTCGGTTTCGTCGAAGTAGGTGAGCAGCAGAATCTGGCGGCAGCGGGTGCCGCCCAGATACTGGCCCACGGCGTTGGTTTTGTGACGGGCCAGGTCGCGGGCGGCCGTCATGCGCACCTGATCAATGGGCAGCTTGGGCGCGTCGAAGCGGGGAGTGGTGAACATGGCCTGCGGCGACTCCTGCCGGGGCTGGTAGTGCAGAATACCCGCCGTATGCAGGTAGCGCAGCTGCTGGCGCACTTCCACCACGCTGCGGCGCAGGTGCGTGGCCACGGCATTCTCCGAAATGGTCTGGAAATCGGCAAACAGCTCGCCGCCGTGCAGCCGCAGCAGGGCCTTTATCAGCTGGTCGTGCTGCGCGTTGGCCACCTGGAAAGCGTACAAATCCTGATGGTTGAGGATGAGATGCACCCGCGCCGGCGTGTTCACGGCCTCGTTCAGCTGCACAAAGCCCTCGCGCTGCAAAATCTTGAGGGAGTTGTGGGCATCCACGGCCTTGATGCGGTAGGTCTCGGCAAACTGCTGCAAGTCGAACTCAAAAGCGGCCAGCTCGCCGCCGCCTACCGCCGTGCGCGAGTAGTTGGCCAGGGCCTGGTACACGCGCCGCACCGTGTCGAGGGGCGGAAATGACTGGTTGGTGCGGCGCCGCAGCTCGTCGGCGTCGTTGGGCCCGGCCAGCAGCACGGCAAAGGCGTACTGCCCGTCGCGTCCGGCGCGGCCAGCTTCCTGGTAGTAGGCTTCCAGGGTATCGGGCGCGTCGAGGTGGGCCACGAGGCGCACGTCGGGCTTGTCGATGCCCATGCCGAAAGCGTTGGTGGCCACGATGAGGCGGGTTCGGTCGGCAATCCAATCCTGCTGCACCTGGGTGCGCTTTTCGGGGGGCAAACCGGCGTGGTAGGCCGCCGCCGAGAACTTGTGCTGCTGCAGGAACGCGGCCGTGTCCTCGGTCTGCCGGCGGGTGCGGGCGTACACGATGGCGGTGTTGTTGGGCCCCACGCCGCGCACCACTTCCAGCAGCCGGCGCGGCTTGTCCTCCGTTTGCAGCACGGAGTAGGAGAGCTTGGGCCGCGCAAAGCTTTGCCGAAACACGCCCGAGCCCGCTCGAAACTTGAGCTTCTCCACAATATCGGCCTGTACCTGGGCCGTGGCGGTGGCCGTGAGGGCGATGACCGGCGTGCCCGGCGGCAGCTTCTCGCGCAGCTCGGCAATGCGCAGGTAAGGCGGCCGGAAATCGTAGCCCCACTGCGACAGGCAGTGCGCCTCGTCAATGGCCAGCAGACCCACGTTCATCTTTGCCACCCGCACCTGAAACAGCTCAGTGAGCAGCCGCTCAGGCGACACATACAGGAACTTTACCGAGCGGCCGTACACGCAGTTGTCCAGCGCGTGGTCGATTTCCTGGTGGCTCATGCCCGCGTATATGGCCTCCGCTTTCAGCCCGCGCTTGCGCAGGTTGTCCACCTGGTCCTTCATCAGGGCAATGAGCGGCGACACCACGATGCAGATGCCAGGGAGCGCCAACGCCGGCACCTGGAAGCAGATGCTCTTGCCGCCGCCCGTGGGCAGCAGTGCCAGCGTATCATGGCCATCTAGTACCGAATTGATAATATCCTCCTGGCCCGGCCGGAACGCAGTGTGGCCCCAATGCTCGCGCAGGAGCGCCAGAGGCGAGGTTTCGGTAGGAGCGGAGGACATGGGGCGAAGATAGGGCCGCTGCGAAACGGAATGCTATTTCAGCCATGAACAATGTGCCCTGGTAGGGTAGCAACTAGACCGGAGCAGTATGTCTGGGATGAGTTTACGAAACTCGTCCTAAATCCGAGTTTCGTAAACGTTGAATCGTAGACGAGTTTCTTAAACTAAACGATGGCCAAAAAGCCCTGTTGCCGCTGCATGTGGAGGCATGGCCGCGTTTGAACTTCAAGTTTAAGAAAAGGAGCGGTTTACTCAATCAGTAAACGACGAACCTGCCCGGCGCTGTGCACGACGTACACTCCTGCCGGTAACTGGGCGGGCAGCCGCAAAAGCAATGGCCCGCTGGTAGGCATCCGGTTGCGAACCACGAGCCGCCCTACTGCATCAAACACCGACACTTGTTGTTTCGCTGGCAAATCCGCGACCGTTACGGCCGACCGTGCCGGGTTGGGATCAGGGCTTACGCATCAAAAATTCTACAATTCCATTCTGGTCCGTGAGGGCACATTTGAGTCGAAAACGCGATTACGACCAATGGTTGTAAAACGGCACCAGAAGCAGCAAAGGCACTTTGCCACTTTTGATGCGTAAGCCCTGGGTTGGGATAGAGGGAAAAAGGGGATGTTGCTCTCGACAAAGCCGACGATAGGGGCCCACCGGCGAGCTGCGCCAGGAATACCGTGTAGCCGGTTGCGTTGGCGGCCACACTTAACGAACCGAATTGGGCGGTTGCGCCGGCAAACGTCCCGAGTACGTGGAGGCGGTTGCCGGCGTCGGCGACCAATCCCGTAACCACATCCTCTTCAAGGCTCCCAGCCCGCACGGCCCACTGCCAAGTGCCGGCCGTGTCCAACCCGGCCACGACCAGGTCGGTTTTGCCGGTGCTGACTACCGCGGTCGCCCCGAAGGCACTGCCGCCGGGGCTGGGCGGCCCCTGAGCCGGTGTTCGGCCAAACACGCCGCTCGTGTACACGCGGCTACCGCGCACCATTACCTGGGTCAAGGATTCGGCATCGGGGCCGCCCGCCCGCGTGGCCCATTGCCAAGCGCCCGTGTTGGCGTTCAAGCGGGCCACAAACGCGTCGGACATTTGAACCGAACCGGGTGCGCCCGGCCCTTGGTAGGTCGCACTGGCGTTGGTCAAGGTCGTGCTGCCAAAGGGGGCCGTTGCCCCGCTAAAGCCGCCGCACACGTACAGATGGCCCTGCCCATCCGCGGCCAAGCCGTTGCAGTAGGTGCCCCCGGTTCCGGCAAACGTGCCCGCGCCCTGCGTCCCCACGACGTTTTGGGCCCATTGCCACGTGCCACGGGCATTGACTTTGGCCAGGTAGCAAGCACCGGTGGCGTTCGAGAGTTGGAAGGGCGGAAAAGCGATGCCAAATCCAAAAATGCCCGTTAGGTAGGCATTTCCTTGGCCGTCAGTAGTTAGCCCAGTCACGGTGTCGTCGTTTTGGGCATCGCCAGCTCCTTGTGCCCACTCCCAGGCGCCCGTCGTCGCGTCGAGGTGCGCCAGGAAAATGTCTTTTCGCAAGGTGGAAGTACTATTGCCCGCGTTGTAGAGCGTGGTCGAGCCGATTCGGATGATGGGCCCGTCAAAAGTGCCGGCCACGTACGCGCCGCCGAGCCCGTCCAGGGCGATGGCCATCGCCCGGTTGGCCCCCGCGGCGGCCGTGCCAAAGCCGGCGCGCTGCGCCCACAGCCACGTGCCGGTCGCCGCATCCAGCTTGGCCACCAGTACATCGGTTCCGCCGGCGGTGGTCAAGGTGATGGTGCCGAAGGTGTAAGTGGTTGGTACATTGAGCGCGCCTCCGCCAAGCAGGCCCGTTACGTACACCTGCCCTTGTGCGTCCAGGGCGATGGCGGAACACGTGGCTCCTACTCCACTGACTGCCCACAGCCAAGTTCCAGCGGCATCGCGCTTGGCGACGAAGGCGCTATAGCTTCCCACCAAAGTTATACTTCCAAAGCGGACAGTGCCGTTGAAATACCCGGTTAAGAAAGCATTGCCTTGGGCATCCGCCGTTAGCGCAGTAGCCAGGGCGAAGCTCCCGGAACCTACTGCGGTGCCGCACACCGTGGCTTGGGTAAATGCCGGCGCTTGGGCAGCAACCGATTGACTCAAGCAGACCAAAAGGCCAACCGCAATGCCATAGTGCCAAAGACGAGTAATCGCAGACTTCATGGGCTGAAAAAAGGAAGGTAGCGCTTTGCCGCTAACGGTAATCTACTGTTTACCTAAAGGGTGGCAAGGCAGACGGGCCCTGTTCAAAAATAGGAGGGATTTTTTAAGTTATCTTGTCCGGCTTCCTCTACCTGACACGCGCTGCGCATGAATAACGTTTTCCGCTACCTGCTGCTGTTCCTGTTCGCGCTGGCCTTGTCGGCCCCGGCCCACGCCACCGTGCGGCCCACCACCGGCCGCCCCCTGGCCACCGCCCTTAACCTGGACGGCACGTTGCGCCCCGGCGCCCGCGGCTCGTTCGATGCGCGGACGTTTCGCATGGGCATAGCCCCGGACGGGCGGCCCGTGTTTCGGCCGGCGGGGGCCGCCGGCGCAGGGGATGAGCGGTGGGCGGACGGGTTTGGGCTGCCCAACGGGGCCTCCGGCACCGTGAACGCCGTGGTGCTGGCCGGAACCGAGGTGTACATTGGAGGGGATTTTAAGTCCGTTGGCGACATCGTGGCCAATGGCGTGGCCAAGTGGAACGGCACGGCCTGGAGCAGCCTGGGCACGGGCCCCGCCAACGGGGTAAACGGCTCCGTTACGGCGCTGGCCATCGCGGGTAACGGGAACGTGTACGCGGGCGGCTACTTCGCGCAGGCGGGCGGGGTGGCCGCCAGCCGGGTGGCCAAATGGAACGGCACGGCCTGGAGCCCCCTGGGCACGGGCATCAACGGGGCAAGCAGTTTCATTAGGGCGCTGGCCATCGCGGGCAACGGGGACGTGTACGTCGGCGGCTACTTCACGCAGGCCGGTGGAAGCGCGGCCAACAACGTGGCCCGCTGGGACGGCACGGCGTGGCGCTCCCTGGGCACGGGTGCCGCCAATGGACTGAACGGCACTGCCTTTGCGCTGGCGATAGCGAGCAGTGGCGAGGTGTACGTTGGCGGCGGGTTCATCGAAGTCGGCGGAACCCCGGCCAACTACCTCGCCCGGTGGAACGGCTCGGCGTGGAGCACCGTTGGAACGGGCGCCAGCAACGGGACCAACGGCACTGTCTACGCGCTAACCATTGCCGGCAACGGGGACCTGTACGTGGGCGGCGCTTTTCCGCGGGTCGGCGGCAGCGTCGTGGCCAACAACGTGGCCCGCTGGGACGGCACGGCGTGGAGCCCCCTGGGCACGGGCCCCGCCAACGGGGCCAGCAACGTGGTGCACGCGGTGGCAGTGGCCGGCAACGGGGACGTGTACGTGGGCGGAAGCCTCGTCACCCCGGCTACTGGCAACTACTTGGCCAAGTGGAACGGCACGGCCTGGAGCAATCCGGGAGCAGGCGCCGGCAACGGGCCAAATTACTTCGTTTATGCCCTGGGGGTGGCCGGCAACGGGGACCTGTACGCGGGCGGGCGTTTCGGACAGGCCGGCGGGGCATCGGCCACCCGCGTGGCCAAGTGGAACGGCACGGCCTGGGGCGGCCTGGGCACGGGCGTCGGCAACGGGATGAACGACTTCGTCAGCGCCGTGGCGGTGGCCGGCAACGGTGACGTGTACGTGGGCGGAGACTTCACGCGGGCGGGGGGGGCACCAGCCACCCGCGTGGCCCGCTGGAACGGCACGGCGTGGAGCCCCCTGGGCACGGGTCTCGGAAATGGGCTGAACAGCTACAGTGGTTCCGTCTTGGCGCTGGCGGTGGCCGGCAACGGAGACGTGTACGCGGGCGGAAGCTTCACGCAGGCCAACGGCATCAGCAGGGCCGGTTTTGTGGAGAAGTGGAACGGCACGGCGTGGGTTTCTCTGGGCACGGCCGACAACGGGCTGCTTTCAACCGCCGTCTATGCCCTGGCCATCGCGGGCAACGGAGACGTGTACGCGGGCGGAGGGTTCACTTACATTGGCGGAACACCGGCCAACTTCGTAGCGAAATGGAACGGCACGGCCTGGAGCCCCCTGGGCACGGGCATCAACGGTGGAAATAGCGGTTACGTCGCAGCGCTGGCCGTCGCGGGCAACGGGGACGTGTTCGCGGGCGGAAGCTTCGCGCAGGCCGGCGGGGTGGCCGCTAACTCCATCGCCCGGTGGAACGGCACGGCCTGGGCCCCCCTGGGCACGGGCCCCGCCAACGGGGTGAACTACTTCGTTACGGCGCTGGCGGCGGCGGGCAACGGGGACGTGTACGTGGGCGGGCGTTTCGGACAGGCCGGCGGGGCATCGGCCAATCGCATCGCCCGGTGGAACGGCACGGCCTGGAGCCCCTTGGGCACGGGCCCCGCCAACGGGCTGGACGCCGATGTTTTGGCGCTGGCCGTCGCCGGCAACGGGGACGTGTATGCGGGCTGGGAACGCTCGCTGGCCGGCGGATTCGCGACCAACCACATTGGCAAGTGGAACGGCACGGTGTGGAGCTCCCTAGGCACGGGACTGAACGGCGGCGTGGGGGCACTGGCTTTGGGGCCCACGGGTCAAGTCTACGCGGGCGGCAGTTTCGCCACCACCGGCGATGGCAGCAAGGTCACGGTCCATTTCGCCGTCTACGACCCCAACCTGCCCCTGGCCACGGCGGCCGCCCCCTCCGTAGCGCCGGCTGTTTTGTTCCCCAATCCGGCTCATGGCGCGGCCACGCTGCGCCTGCCTCCCGGCGCCCCCCGCCGGCCCCTGACGCTGAGCGACGCATTGGGCCGAGTGGTGCGCCGCTACCCCGCCCCGGCCGGGGCCGAGGCCGTGCTGGACTTGCGCGGGCTGCCCGCCGGCGCCTACGTGGTGCGCTGCGGCCAGGTCAGCCAACGCTTGGTGGTGGAGTAGCACATTACCTGTTCACGGAAACGGTCGTGGCTGTTGCAGAACTTGGTAAACAGCTCAGAACAGGTTTGCATCAGCCCCAACTAGTGTTTAAAAAGCCGCTTTTAGTGCATCATGGGCCACTTAGAGCTTGACACAACTCGTCTGTCGAGTCGAATCAGACTTCTACAGCAGCCACGGTCCCATTAGTTGGCTCCTGATTTCGCAAAATCATTGGGCGGTGGTCTATTAAGGGGTGGCTGCCGTATAGAGGCGAATGATTTATACGCAACATTTTTGCGCCAAATGCGGCAGCGCGGCGGTTCGTCGCAACGGCAGTAAAAAGGGTCAGCCCAAATACCAGTGTACGGCGTGCCGCTACCAGGGCCTGTTTGTGCCGGCAGCCGTGCGCAAAGCGGCCCAATACGCGCAGGTCGATGCCCTGTTAAGCGAGCGCAACTCGCAGCGCAGCATCGTTCGGCTTACGGGCGTGGCCCGGATGACGATTGCCAAACGGATAAAAAAAAGCGGCGCTCCCCTCACCGCCCTCGCTGGCACGGCGTTCGGCCAAGGCCCAGCGCAAGCGGTGGGAAGTGCTAGAACTGGATGAATTGTGGAGCTTTGTCGGTCACAAAAGACGGAAAGTGTGGCTCTGGCTGGTCGTCGAACGGGCCCGGCGGCGCATGGTGGGCTGGACGCTGGGTAGCTGGGGCGAAGCGCCCCTGCGCCGCCTCTGGCAGGCCTTACTGGCGCATTATCGCCGCCACTGCTGGCTCTTTACCGACCAGTGGAAGGCCTACGCGAAGGTCCTGCCGCGCTGGCAGCACCGGCCCTGCCCCAAAGGCAAGGGCCAGACCAGTATCGTCGAGGCCATCAATTGTTCCCTGCGCCAGCGCTGCGGCGTGCTGGTGCGCAAGTCCTGTTCGTTCAATAAGCCGTTAGCCATGCACACCGCCCGAATTAAAATTGTGATTGACAATTACAATCTCACCCTACAATAGACCACCGCCAATCATTGAACCGGTTCGCCATTTCTACCCTCATATCTTCTGGCCACTCAAAAGTTTGGAGTCGCTCTTTTTGCTGGTTGTACAGGTCAATCAGGGTGCGCTTTTCGTAGGCATGACTCGCCTAGTAAAGGGGGGAATCATTGATTTGCACGAGGGCGTTGAACAAATCCCCCTCGTAGTATTCGGCTTCGACAAACACATCGTTTTCGAGCACTTTCAGCGCCATCGGAACGAGGTATTCCAACGCCTCATTTTGGAGAATTAAAAAATAGAGCCCTTGGAGTTCCAGCTCCCCAATGGGTTTCTGGTGTAAGCGGTAATAGGTACGGACGACGGAAGAATCCTCCGGGGTAGGGACGGGCTCGGTCCAGGTCCAGTCTCCCAATTCACTGATGCTTTGGCGGAGAGGATTTTTCATGTGAGTAAACGGTAGAATTTCTAGTATCACGAAGTTACCCCGCAGTCTGTTCCGCACAATTTTCCACTGATTAATTTGAAGGTCGAACAAGCACCCAATAAAAAAGCCCGGTACCGCAAAGTACCGGGCTTGTCAATCTGATAAAGCCGCAGCTTAGGCGGCCACTTTCTCGCCGTTCTCACGGTCATCGATGGCCTTGCGCAGCTTGGCGATGGCCTGGATGGCACGCTCCTCGTCGAGGCGGTTGATGTTGAGCAGCATCTTAGTTTTCTCGGGGCGGGTAATCACCGGATGGTTGAGCAAGCGGATGATTTCCTCTTTCTGCGACGCCGTGGCGTACTGCACCGGCGTGGCTTGCTCGGCAGCAACAGTGGGAAGCTCGGCGGGCACTACCTGCATGGCGGGCACGGCCTGGGCCACAGCGGCTGCCGGAGCAGCGGGCGTGTTGGTGTTGTAGTCCATTTCCTCGGCGGGCGTGGGCTCGTAGCCGGCGGCGCGGATAATCCAAGCCAGGCAGTTGCGGTAGGCCTTGCCGATGGCGCGGGTCTGGGCCATGCTCATGATGGCAAACTCCTGGTAGAACTTCTTGCCGCTCTCCTTATTGGAGCACACCGCAAAGCCGGCGCCCACCGTGGTCTGGTGGCGGATATCAAACAGCGTCACTTTGGCCTGGTACTTCAGCTCATCGGAACTGCTCACGTTTATAACGTGCTCCACGATGGGCACGATGCCCAGGCGCGAACCGGCATACTGCCAGCCTTCCACGTTTACGAACTCCTTGCCCTGCACATTCGTGGTGAGCTTGTTATCCTTGATGAACTTGGCGAGGTCCTTTGCCAGGTCCAGCGTTTCATCAGAGCGGCTGATGTCGTAGCTCTCGACTTTTACTTTCTTGGAAATGTCCTTGGTGGTTTTAGTGGCCTCGTTCATGGCAGTGTTCTTTAGTAATGTGTCCAACTAATGTTCGGGTTTATAACCCAAGCATTGCGAGAAACGTGCCAGAAAAGCCAAAAATATTGGTAAATTTTATTCCTGTTTACTAGATAGTTATGCGTGTAATGAGAAAATTAATGACTAATCAGATTGGGTGAGTGGCTGTGATGGGCAAAATCCTTTGTGTATTGGACCCAAAGCTTCCCCGCAGAGGAGCGCAGCGGTTTACGCAGAGGGCCGCAGAGGAAAATTTCTTCTGCGGCCCTCTGCGTAAACCGCTGCGCTCCTCTGCGGGAACCCAACCTGTGAAAAATCTACCCGCCCTCCACGATGTGGCCGTCGCGCATCACAATCTTGCGGTCGGCCATTTCGGCCAGCTGGTCGTTGTGCGTCACGATGACGAAGGTCTGGCCCAGCTCCTTGCGCAGCAGAAAGAAAATCTGGTGCAACTCCTGGGCGTTCTTGGTGTCGAGGTTGCCGCTAGGCTCATCGGCGAAAATGATTTCGGGCGAGTTGATGAGGGCGCGGGCCACCGACACGCGCTGCTGCTCGCCGCCGCTCATTTCGCTGGGCTTGTGGTCGGCCCGAAATTCCATGTTCAGCATGCCGAGGAGCTCGCGGGCCCGCACGCGTACTTCTTTTTCGGAGCGCCCGGCCAAGTAGGCGGGCAGGCACACGTTTTCGAGGGCCGTGAACTCGGGCAGCAGGTTGTGAAACTGGAAGATGAAGCCAATGTGCCGGTTGCGGAACCGGGCCA
>JAYSZD010000539.1:0-1558 GCA_043738185.1 Hymenobacter sp.
ATTCGGGCACAGCTGGGAAGGAGGAAAAGGTTGAAATCACCCGACTAACAACCTAAATACGGGGCTGGTTGCAACCTACAGCTACAAATCACCGCGCAGGCTACCTTCCAGCACCACCACGCCCGTGCCGCCAATCTGCACCGTTTCGATGGCCATCCGGGGCCCGCTCACGCGCACCTGCACGGTACCGGCGCGGCCCATGTCGTGGCCCTGCTCGGCAATAAAATTGGGCGAATTCAGGTAGCCGTGGTGCCACAGGTACGCCGCCATGCCGCCAGTGGCGGAGCCCGTAACGGGGTCTTCCGAAATATCGGGCGGGGTGCCAAAATGCCGGGCGAAGGTGTGGCCGGCCGGCGTAGCTCCACCCAGGCAAAACAGGTGCGGGCTGAAAAAGTCGCTCGCAGCGCGGTAGCGGCCCAGGCCGGCGGCATCGGCTACGTGGGCGCGGCGCAGAGCAGCGTGGTCGCGCAGCAGCACCATGAGCTGCGGCGTGCCTGTGCTCACGGTTTGGATGGGCGCGCCGGGCAGCAGGTCGTCGGGCGTGAGACCGAAGAGCGGCAGCACGGTTTCGGGGGCATGCACGGCGCCAAAAACGGGGCAGCGCTGGGTCATCCAAATCAGCGGCGGCTGGCCCGCGGCCCCGGCAAAGGCATCAACCCGAATGGGGCCGTGTAGCAGGTTCAGGGTCAGCACCAAGGCCGAGCCATCGGCGGGCACTGCTATCCGGCCGGCGTGCAGCAAAGCTGCCACGGTAGCAATGGTGGGGTGGCCGGCCAACGGGATTTCCTCGGCTGGCGTGAAAAACCGGACGGTGAACTCGGTGCTGCCGACGGCGGCGCGGTCCACAAAAGCCGTTTCCGACTGGTTGAACTCCCGCGCCAGCTGCTGGCGGGTGGCGGGCGTCAGGGCCTCGGCATCGAGTACCACGGCGCAGGGGTTGCCGCTCAGCGGCCGGGTGGTAAAAGCATCAACAAGCAAAAAAGGCAGTTGGGACATGAGTTTCTAAAGAAGCAGCGTGAACGAAGCCACGAAGGAACAACGGCCAGCTTTGTTTGATGGAATCAGCAATAAAAACCAAGGCATCAAAAAACCCGCCTGACTCAACAAGCGGGTTTTTCAGATAATTACATATAAAAGAGCTAATTGCTGACGGATAATAGCTATTTAGGAAGGGTCATGCAGCTTGGCTACGCGCTGGCCCTGCTTGTCGTACACGTCGCCCCGCTCCGTGATGAAGAGGCGGCGCTGCTGGCCATCAGTCAGCACGTAAGGGAAAGTACCGCTGGTGGTGCGGCTGATTTTACCCACTATTTCGGCGTTGTCCTCGTCGTCCACGCGCACCACTTTCAGGGCATTGGTGAGGTAGTAGCGCTGGCTGGGGTCGTTGCGAAACGTGAGCTGGCCCACAAGGCGCACCGCGCCGGCCGTGCTTTGGCTGGAAGCCATTACTTCTTCCTCATAATCAGCGGCCGGCGCCGTAGGAAAGCGGTAGTCCGGCCGGGGGGCGGGCTGCCGGGGACGGGCTGCCACCACAGCCGGCGCGGCCGAAGGAGCCGTC
>JAYSZD010000540.1:0-3781 GCA_043738185.1 Hymenobacter sp.
AAGTAGGTCCGACCCACTTTTTATTCCCTCCGACCCTCTTTTGGGGGAGCCGCGGGCTACTGGTTTTTGGCCGCGGCTTTGGCGGCCCGCTCGGCGGCCTTGGCGGCCTTCTCGGCGGGCGTGAGGGCGGGGCGGCCGGGGAAGCGCACGCGCAGGTCGTCGTAGGCGGCCTGGGCTCCGGGCTGCTTGTTGCTGGCCAGGAACTTGATGTTGTTGTACACCGTGAGGGCGTTGCCGTAGGCTTCGGAGCCGGCAATCATCACCGTGCTGTCGGTGTCGAGGGCGAGCTGCTCGAACTGCTGGCGCAGGGGCGTGAGCGCGGCCATGCCGGCCGTGTCCTGCTGCAGCTCGGCCAAATCGACGAAGGTGGGCACGAAGCTGGCGTTGTTGGCGGCGTACTCGGTGGCTTTGGTCACGAAGGCCACGGTTTTGTCGGCCATGCGGAGCATGGTTTTGCGTTCCTTCGGGGTGAGGGAAAGCAGGTAGGGCGCCAGCGCCGCCCGAATGGCGTCGAGGTGCTGCTGAACGTCGGCCAGCACGGAGGCGGGCACGTCGGTGTGGAACTCGTTGGGCATAAGGAAGAACGTAGGTAAAAGAGATGGGGTAAACGGTGCCACTCGGCGGGCGGAAGGTAGCGTTTTTTTACGCTTTTACATATTCAACGTCATATATTTACTGAGCCCCTGCCATTCTGCCTCATGCTGCCGCCCGATAACCTTCCGCCCGACTTTACCAGCCCGCCGCCGCCCAACCCGCGGGCCGGCCTGCCGGGCCTGCGCGCCCGTGCCGACGAGCGCCGCCGTCTGGCCGCCGAAGTGGCGCCCCCGCACTTGCCCGCCGAAGCGCAGCAGCTGGTGCGAGAGCGGCAAGTGCACCAGCTTGAGCGGGAAATGCAGTGCAAAGAGCTGCTACTGGCCCAGGCAGAAATCCAGCACGTCTGGACCCAGTACGCCGACCTGTACGATTTTGCCCCCGTGGCCTACCTCACTGTGTCGGCGGCGGGGCTTATCGAGCAGCTCAACCTGTGCGCCAGCCAGCTGCTGGGCACCGTGCGCCCGCGCTTGGTAGGGCGCTGCCTGGCCCATTTTGTGGTGCCGGAAAGCCGTCTGGCGTTCGGTCAGTTTCTGGCTCGCGTGTGCAGTGTCACCAGCACGCTGAGCGCCGACATGGAGCTGCAGCGCGAAGACGGCACCCGTTTTCACGTTCGGCTGGAAGGCTTGCGGGCGGCCGGCACCCCCGAGGAGGCCAGCCACCCGCGGTGCCGGCTAGTGATGATGGACACCACGGCCCAGCGGGCAGCCATTGCCGCGCTGGCCGCCAGCGAATCCCGCTTTCGCCGCCTTTTCAACGACAGCCACGACGCCGTGGTGCTGTTGCGGGGCCATACCTATATCAACTGCAACAACGCGGCCCTGCATCTCATCGGCGCCAGCCGCAAAGAGCAGGTGGTGGGCCAGCACGTGCTGGCCTGCGCCCCGGTGCTGCAGCCCGGCGGCCAGCCCACGGCCGAGCTGTTTCAGAAGGCGGTGGAGGAGGCCCGGCGCATGGGTTCCACGCGGTGCGTGGCGCACCTGCACAAGCTATCGGGCGAGGTCATCATCGTAGAAGCCGTGCTCACGGCCATTGAGGAGGCCGGCGAGACACCGCTGGTGCACGTGCTGTGGCGCGACGTGACGGAGCGCGACCGGCTGGCCGAAGAGGCCATTCGCCTGCGCCTGCGCCAGCAGCAGGAGGTGCTTTCAGCCATTCTTACCACCCAGGAAACCGAGCGCAAGCGCATGGCCGAAGCCCTGCACAACGGCCTGGGCCAGCTGCTCTACGCCGCCAAGCTCAGTTTGGAAGGCCGCGCCGGCAACCCGTCCGCGCCGGGCACCACGCTCAGGCTGCTGCACGAGGCCATCCGCACCACGCGCACAATTTCCTTCGAGCTCACGCCGGGTATTCTGGAAGACTTCGGCCTGCAAACTGCCCTGCAGGAGCTCAGCAACCGCATCACGCCCGCCGGCCTGCCCGTGCGCCTGCACCTCGTGAACCTGACGCAACGCCTGCGGCCGGCCGTCGAAATCGCGGTGTACCGCATTGTGCAGGAGCTGCTCAACAACATCATGAAGCACGCCCAGGCCACCGAAGTCGAGGTACACGTAGCCCGCGAAAACCAGCGCCTCGAAGTAAGCGTGGAGGACAACGGGCGCGGCTTCGAGCCCGAGGCGCTCACCAGGCTGCCGCTGGCGGGCATGGGCTTGTCGGGCGTGCGCAACCGCGTGGCGCTGCTCGGTGGCGAGCTTTGTATCAAGTCGCGCCTCGGCCGGGGCACCATCATCAGCTTCGCGCTTGAGGAGTAGGCCGGGCTGGTGGGCGCGTGCCGCTGCTGCCGCCTTGCTATTGGGCACCCGGCGGCCCCGGCCCCGAAAGCCCGCTACTCCATCACCACCAGGCGGCTGGTGGCCTGCCCGCCGATTTGCAGCCGCACCAGGTACTGGCCGGCGGGCAGGCCACCCAGGGCCACTTGCCGCGGGCCGGTTTGCCGGGCGCTGGCCAGGGCGTGCACCTGCTGCCCCAGGCTGTTGTACACGGCCAGCAAAACCGTTTGCGGCCCGCTAGGCACGGTGTAGGCCACGGTGGCCGGGGTCCGGACGGGGGTGGGATGCACCTGGAAATTGAAGCCTGTGGCCCCGGCCGAGCGGTTGCTCAGCACCCACTTACCCAAAAAACGGGGCGGGCGCCTGGGCCTGCGCCCGGTTAGCCAGCCCGAGCAGCCAGCCCAGGTGCAGGGCGAGTAGTAGAAGATGCTTCATCGGGTTCCTTCGCTGAGTAGAGGGCCTCTGAACGGGGTCGGGAAAGAAAAAAATAATTACGCCCATCGAATCCGTTGCGCAAACGATGGTGTAAAGTCAGGAAAAACGCGGCCCGCCACGGCCACGCTTCGGTTAGCGAATGTCAATTTTCAGGGCCGCGTCGGCCAGCCCTTCGGCCGTGGCCGTCAGCTGTACGCTCTCTTTGGCCGGGCCGGTTTTTAGCAGCACTGTGGCAATGCCGGCTTCGGCCCGCCCGGGGTTGTCGCCGATGAGCTCGCCGCCCCCCTTGAGCGCGAAGCGGACGGCGTTGGTGGCCTCGGGCAGCACCGTGCCGTTGGCATCCACCACGTCGGCGTACACCAGCAGCACGTCCTGTGGGCCGGCGTCGCGGCCGCTGCGGTCGTAGCGCAGTTGCAGATGGTGGGCCGCGCCGGGCGTGCGCCGCTCGGTGGTGGCTGCCGCCTTGCCGCCCTGGTAGGCTACGGCCCGCAGCGTGCCGGGCACAAAGGCCGGCACCGCAAACGTGAATGGCGCGTGGGCCAGCCGGTCGGCCATCGGGCCGGCGTCGGGCCGCTGCCGGGCCACGGGCTTGCCGTTGAGCTGCAGCTCCACCTCGTCGCAGTTGCTGTACACCACCACCTGCCGGGCCGAAGTGGGCTGCCAGAAGCTGGCGAGGTACACCATGGGCTGGCCGAAGCCGTTGCGTCCGGTCGCCGGGCCGTTCTGGCTCTGGTAGAAGTAGTAGGCGAACTTGGGCAGCCGGAAAATATCGGCCACGCCCGACGCCTCAATATCCGGCGCGTAGCCGCGCTTGTAGTCGAACATCAGCCAGTTGGCATCGCCCACGGCCGGCCCGCGGAAGTTGTCGTTGTGGGCCTCCTGGAAGTTAAGCGCCTGTTGGGTCAGGCCCCGCTCACCCTGCCCGCGCAGCTGCCGCGAGGTGCGCTCCGATTCCTTCAGGCCCGCGAAGCTGGTTTGGTTGAAGC
>JAYSZD010000541.1:0-3779 GCA_043738185.1 Hymenobacter sp.
TTGTTAATGTTGAGGTGCAGCGGCCCGCTGAAGTGGGCAATGCGCGTGCAGCCTTGCTCGATGAGGTGCGATACCACCTGGTAGGCGCCCTGGTAGTCGTCAAACACCACCGAGCTCACGTTGCTGCCCTGGAAATCCTCCATCACCCGGTCGAAGAACACGAGCGGAATATTCTGCTGGCGCACGTCTTCAAAGTGGCGGAAATTATCGGTGGTGTTGGCCACCGACACCAGAATGCCTTCGACCTGGGCATTGAGCAGCAGGTCGATGTTGAGCTGCTCCTGGCGCACGTCTTCGTTCGACTGGCAAATCATCACATTGAAGCCCAGCTTGGCGGCTTCGGTGGCAATGCCGTGCACCACCTTCGGAAAAAAATCGCCCGTGATGTGCGGCACCAAAATTCCCACGGTGTTGCTGCGGCCCCGGCGCAGGCCGGCCGCCAGCTGGTTGGGCTTGTAGTGCAGCTCGTCGGCCAGCTGGCGCACCCGCAGCTTGGTGGCTTCGCTCACGTCGTCGTGGTTGCTGAGGGCCCGCGAAATGGTGGAAGGCGAGAGGCCCAGCGTCTTGGCCAAGTCGGTGATGGAAGCGCGTCGGTTGGCCATCTGGTGGTTGTAGCGAAGTGAATAAATGCCCGCGCCCCGGCAACAAGCCAGTTGCGACAAGCCTTAGCCCTGCCGGAAAAAGAGCGGGCCCAGCCCAACCGGGGCCCCGGTCCGGCAGGCTGACTTTGTAACCGAAAGCCGGCCGACCTGCTTTTGTGCGCAGCTGCGCTTTCGGCAACAGACGGAAATTCTACCGCAATCTAACAGCCGCCGGGGATTACCAGGCGCGCGAAACGGAAAAGCCGGCCGCGCCCGACCGCGCCTCCGCAAAGCCGCCAGCACAAGAAGCGCGGCTTATTCTACCACCAGCCCGTATTTCGCAACCACGCCCAGCAGGCCGGGCAGGCTGAAGCGGGCGTTGAGCAGCGGGTTGCTTTCGGGGTCGATGGTGAAGCCCGTGGCGGTGGTGAAATCGGCGCCCGCCAGCTGGGTTTTCTGAAAGATGGCCCCGGCCAGCGAACACGCTTCAAAAACGGCCGCCGACAGGTCGGCATCGGCAAAATCGGCCTCGTCCAGTGCGCAGTGCACGAAGCGGGTGGCCGGCATCTTGCGGCCCGCAAACGACACGTAGCGCATCTGGCAGTGGTCGAAATGCACCCCGAACAGCATGTCGCGGCAGGCCGTGAACTGCAGGCCCAGGAGCTTGCATTCGGCAAACGCTACGTTTTGCAAAGCGGTGCCCGCCAGCCGCACCCCCGCCAGGTTGCAGCGCTCAAACCGGCAGCCGGCAAAGCGCTTGTGGCTGAAGTCCGCCCCGCTGAAATCGCAGTTGCTGAAGTGGTACTCCTCAAACTCCGGCTGGCCAACGAGGTGCCGCGCATCCCAGCCTTCCACCACCTGGTCTTCGGGAAAATAATCGGGCTTGCGGGCAGCCGTAAGGGGTTTGCGGCGTGGTTTCATGGAGCGGGTTGTCTGTGGCAAAGGTAGCCTGAGGGCTGCCCCGCGGCTACTGCTTCACCACTTGCTGCGTGCGGCTGAACCCGCGGCCGCTCACCCGCAGCACGTAGGTGCCGGGCGCCAGCCGTGCCGTGCGGCGCGTCAGCTCGCGCTGCAGCATGTCGGCCGGGCCCTGCAACGCCAGCACGCGCTGGCCCAGCAGCGAGACCAGCTCCAGGGCCAGGGGCTGCGGGGCGGGCACGCCCGCGATGCGGAAGCCGAGCGCCCCGGCGGCCGGGTTGGGAAAGGCCTCCAGCACGACGCCGGCGCCGGCCTTCGCGGTGGCCGTTGCCACCCGGTTGAAATTCAGGCCAATGAGCACCGGGTCGTGGTCGGAAGAACGGAACGGGCTGCTGACGTCGGTGCCGGCCCCGGCCACGCTGTACTCCAGAAACACCGGCTCGCTGGCGTTGATATGCCAGGTCTCGACGGTAGCCCGGCCCGCCAGGTTGGGCGTGAGCACCGCGTGGTCGAGGGAGCCGCTCTGGCCGCTGAATACGTAGGAGGTGCTCGTTGGCGGGCCGGCCACCAGCAGGCCGGCGGCGCGCAGCACGTCCATGGGGTCTTCTTCGTAGTTGGCGTTGTAGTCGCCCACGCTCAGCACGTAGCGCGTGCCGGCGGGCTTCACCACCTCGTTGATAAATTGCACCAGCCCCACGGCCTGCCCTTTGCGGCGCGGGTTCGAGGCGCCCTGGCCGTCGCCCTGGTCGGCGTTGGTGCCGCTGCCGCTGGCTTTGGACTTGAAGTGGTTGACGACGAGCGCGAAGGTGTCGGCCACGGCTGTGCGGGTGACGAAGAGCTGGGCCACGGGCGGCCGCTCGAAAATGCCGGTGGCGGGGGCCAGCAGCACATTGCCGTAGGGCGCGAGCACCGCCGGCTTGTAGAGTATGGTGCAGCGAATAACGTCGGTGTTGTTGGGCTGGCGCACGGCGCCGTCTTCCACGAAAGCGTAGGTGCCCGCGCCGAGGGTTTCGTTTAGCCCGCTCACCAGGTCCTGAACGGCCGAGTTGGCGCCGGTGCCGTCGTTTTCTATTTCAATCAGGCCCACCGCGTCCGCATTCATCTGGATGAGGGCGGCGAGGATTTTGCTGCGCTGGCGGGCGAAGTCGGCCGGGGTATCGGCCCCGCGCGAAGTGGGGAACCCCCCGCCCAGGCCGTTGCCATTGAAGTAATTGAGCACGTTGAAGCTGGCCACTTTCACAGAGGTGGGGGCAAAGGTGGGCACCGGCGGGCGCACCACCGTCACCACGGGCGCATCGGGGCCGGCCAGCGGCTGCACGCGCCAGCGGCCGTTACCGTAGCCCAGAATGCCGCGCAGGCTGGTCACGGTGCTGCCCACGCGCACGGTTCGGGTGGTGGGGTCGAGGTAGGGAATGGGCTGGGGATTGGTGGCGGCGCGGCCATCGTCGAGCACCAGGATTTTGCTGGCGTTGGCCGCCTGGTAAGCGGCCACGGCGGCCACGTTGGCGGTGCCGCTGCTGCTGGTGCCGGTGGCCGGGTCGTCGTTGGGGTCCACGAATTGGGTGGGCTGGTACACCAGGCCGCGGGTCGAAATGGTCAGTTCCCCGCGCGACCTTACCGCGCCGACATCCGAGACGGTGACGGGGGCGGAAAACTGTACCCGCATGCCTTCAAACGCCTCGGCCGCCGCGCTCGAATACGTGGCGTTGTCCACCAGGGCAAACGCCGGCAACGCCTGGCCGCTGGCCAGCACCGTGAGGGCCGGCCCCGTGAGCACAGCCTGGTTGAACGACGGCGTAGAAGCAATTTCCTGCACCAGCCCGCTAACGCGCACTTTGTCGCCCACCGCCACCGTGGGGTTGGTTTGCACTACAAACAGGGCGTCGGAGGTGGCCGGGTCGCCATCGGCTCCGCTGGCGTCGTTTTGCAGGTAGAAACCGGCCGGGCTCAGGCTGGCGTACACGCCGGTCACAATGCCCTCGACGGTGTAGGTGCCGGTGGTGGCCAGCACGCCTGGGCTCTGAACAACGCCAATGGGCGTAACCTGCTGGGCAAAAGCAGGCGTAGCCGCAGCTAATGAACAAGCTACCAGAAAAGCAGACGTAAAAAATCTCATCAGTTTCAGAATGCGGGATGGAAAAAGCAAGCTTGTAAAGGTACCGCCGTTTGGGCCGGAGGTTGGCAGGGCAGCCTAACCTTTCGGGGCATTTCTGACTTGGTAGGCCGGTTTCGAAGTGAGTGTAGCGCGGACTCGCAAAGTCCGCGCCGGGTCAAACGTCC
>JAYSZD010000542.1:0-1553 GCA_043738185.1 Hymenobacter sp.
CGGTGCCAGGCCAATGCCCTGCCCAATGGACTTGCGGCCCCAGCGGTTGCGGTGGCTGAGGTAGGCCAGGTGAGCGGAAAGAATGCCGAAGCCCGCGCCGGCCACCACGTCGCTCTGCCAGTGCTTGTCGTTTATCATGCGCAGGGCCGCTACGCTGGTGGCTATGGTGTAGGCGCCCACGCCGTACCACTGGCTTTTGTCGCGGAACTCGGTGTGCACAATGCTGGCGGCCAGAAACGCCTGTGCCGTGTGGCCCGATGGGAAAGACTGCGTGTTTGAGCCATCGGGGCGTATCTCGCGGCTCAGGTACTTCACGGCGTACACCGACGCCAGCATAATGGCTTCTCCTTTGGCAATAATGAGCAGGGTGTTGATGCGGTCATCGCGCGACTCGACCCCGGCCAGGGCCACGGCGGCCAGCTCGAAGTACGGCGCGATAATCAGCGTATTATCGAAACCACTACTGACCGGCCGGAACTGTTTCTGCACAAAGTCGCGGCTGCTTCTATTGATGCCCGCATTGCCCTGCGCCGTGATGGCCCCGTAGGTAATAAGCGCCGCCGGAATGACGGTGGCCCGAAACAGCTTGCTCTTGTACCACTGCGCTTTTTGGGGCGAAGACACGCCGCCGGGGTTCTCATACTTGCGCGTGGTATCAGCGGGCACCGGCACTACCTGCGCAAATGTCGGGTGCATGCCCCCAATGAGAAGGGCAAAGGCGGCAATGCGGGTGAGGAAAAAAGTGCGCATGGTGGGTATCAGGCAACTAATGAAAAGGCTGGGCGTGCATACGAAAGCCTGATAAAAATGTAACGGGAGGCCCGGTGAAAGTATTGCTTTTCCGGGCAGCCCCGGTCCCACGCCCGCAGGTGCTGCGCAACTATGCTTAATACATGCCGGCAGGGAAGCTGCCTGTGTGCTGGTTCTCAGCGGCGAATGCTCCTCAGCGTGTAGTGAGCGAATGAATGCTGGTAAAATTATTTTCCGGAAACAATTGGGTCGGGGAAGCATGTCCGGCAAAACCCTTAGCTTGCATCCCGCTTAACCCCACGGAATATGGAAGTACAGACGTTGAAATACCCAGCTATTCGCAACTACGTGGGCGGTAGCGCTGCCGAGCCAGCCGGTGCAGCCACCATGGACGTGTTCAGTCCCCTCACGGGCGCGGTGATTTCCACCGTCCCGCTGAGCAGCGCCGCTGCCCTCAACGCTGCCGTGCATGCCGCTAAGGCCGCCTACCCCGCCTGGGCTGCCACGCCCATCAAGGAACGGGTGCAGGTTTTCTACCGCTACAAAACCCTGCTTGAGCGTGACATGAAGGCCCTTGCCGACCTGGTGCGCGAGGAAAACGGCAAGACCTACGACGAGGCCCGCGCCGAAGTCGAAAAAGCCATCGAGCTGACCGAATTTGCCTGCTCCATGCCCCAGCTGGTTCAGGGCGAATTCCTGGAAGTAAGCAAGGGCGTGGAAGCCCGCGCCGAGCGCAAGCCGCTGGGCGTGGTGGCCAGCATCGCGCCGTTCAACTTCCCCAACATGGTGCCCCACTGGACCAT
>JAYSZD010000543.1:0-9950 GCA_043738185.1 Hymenobacter sp.
GTGGCTTCCAACCCCGAGTTTCTCAAGGAAGGAGCGGCCATCGAAGACTTCCTCAAGCCCGACCGCATTGTGGTGGGCGTGTCGTCGCAGCGGGCCGAAGACGTGATGGGCAAGCTATACAAGCCCTTTTTGCTCAACGGCCACCCCATTATTTTCATGGACATCCCGTCGGCCGAAATGACGAAATACGCGGCCAATTCTATGCTGGCCACCAAAATCAGCTTCATGAACGACGTGGCCAACCTGTGCGAAATCATGGGCGCCGACGTCAACATGGTGCGCCGCGGCATCGGCTCCGACCCCCGCATTGGCACCAAGTTCATTTATCCCGGCATCGGATACGGCGGCTCCTGCTTTCCCAAAGACGTGAAGGCGCTTATCAAAACCGCCAAGGAACACGGATACGACATGCAGGTGCTGCGGGCAGTGGAAGAAGTAAACGACAACCAGAAAGTAGTACTTTTCGATAAGGTAAGCCGGCACTTCGCCGGCGAGCTGCGGGGCCTGAAAATGGCCGTTTGGGGCCTGTCCTTCAAGCCCAAAACCGACGACATGCGCGAGGCGCCGTCCCTGGTCATCATCGAGAAATTGCTGGCCGCCGGTTGCATCGTTACAGCCTACGACCCCGTGGCCATGGCCGAAGCGCGCCACACGCTGGGCGACTCCATCACCTACGCCAAGGACGAATACGCGACGCTGGTTGATGCCGACGCCCTCCTGGTGGTAACGGAATGGCCCGATTTCCGCTCCCCCAATTTTGAGGTGGCGGCCCGCCTGATGAAGCAGAAAGTGATTTTCGACGGCCGTAATATCTACGATGCCGGGGAGTTGAAAAAACTTGGCTTCTCGTACCACTGCATCGGTGTCAGGACCGACCACCGCGAGCCCGTGGCTTAGGCTGCCGGGAGCGGTTGCTCTTCCTGCCTCAAGCGGCCCCTTTCAGCAGGCCCCAGCGGCTGAATTTCCTGATTTTTGATTGTAGACGATAAAATAAAGCCAGGCCTAGTGAAAATGGAAGAAACGAAAAGGATTCTGGTTACCGGCGGTGCCGGGTTTTTGGGCTCTCACCTTTGCGACCGGTTTATTGCCGAGGGCTACCACGTCATCGCAATGGACAACCTGATTACGGGTTCGCTCCAAAACATTGAGCACCTATTTGGTAACCAGAACTTTGAATTTCACCACGCCGACGTGAGCAAGTTCGTGTTCGTGCCGGGCAAGCTCGACTACATTCTGCACTTTGCTTCGCCCGCCTCGCCGATTGACTACCTGAGAATCCCGATTCAGACCCTGAAAGTGGGTTCGCTAGGCACGCACAACCTGCTGGGCCTGGCCCTGGCCAAGGGCGCCCGCATGCTGATTGCCAGCACTTCGGAGGTGTACGGCGACCCCGAAATCCACCCGCAGGTAGAAACCTACTTTGGCAACGTGAACCCCGTGGGTCCGCGGGGCTGCTACGACGAGGCCAAGCGCTTTCAGGAAGCCATCACGATGGCCTACCACAACCACCACGGCCTGGATACGCGCATCGTCCGTATTTTCAATACCTACGGCCCGCGCATGCGTCTCGACGACGGCCGGGTGCTGCCCGCCTTCCTCTCGCAGGCCCTGCGGGGCGAGGACCTGACCGTGTTCGGCGACGGGATGCAGACCCGTTCGTTTTGCTATGTTGATGACCAGGTGGAAGGTATTTACCGGCTGTTGCTTAGCGACTACCACCTGCCCATAAATATTGGCAACCCCGACGAAATCACGATTAAGGAATTTGGGCAGGAAATTGCCCGCCTCACGGGCGTGGAGTTTAAGGCAACCTACCAGGAATTGCCCGAAAACGACCCCCTGAAGCGCCGGCCGGACATCAGCAAAGCCAAAGAAATCCTGGATTGGGAGCCCAAAATAGACCGGGCCGAAGGCCTGCGCCGCACGCTGGCCTACTTTCAGGAGCACGTCAAGTAGACTTTCATGACCGAATATCCTGCTCCCTACCTCATTGAGTTTCCGAAATTGGGCGCCGCAGACATCGGTTACATCTCCGTGGGGGAAAATGCCAAAGCCCCAATGCCTTTCGCGGTGCAGCGGGTTTTTTGGACCTATCACACCCCCGAAAGCATCCTGCGGGGCCGCCACGCCCACCACCGCACCGAGCAGGTGCTGGTGGCGGTGGCCGGGCGCATCATCGTGACCACGGAGCAGGCTAACGGCGACATCCAGATATTCCGGCTCGAAGACCCGTTTGTGGGGCTTTACGTGCCGCCTTGCGTTTGGCACACCATGCAGTACTCGCACACGGCGGTGCAGCTGGCCCTGGCCTCGCAGCCCTACGAAGAAGCCGATTACATTCGGGATTTCCAGGCATTCCGGCAGCGATGGGCACCCCACCGCTAAGCCACCTGCTGGCGGCCCGTGCGGCCGCACTGGCCAATTACTCGCCCTACTATTTCCTGCGCCACCTGTCGGGCGAGCGGCAGCAGCACCTGTTTGGCACCGGAGCCGCCGCCCGGTGGAACGAGCAGGCCGGGGCAGAAGTAGTTGACACCAGCGCGGATTTGGTAGAAATACAATGGTTGTTGCGGCAATTGCCTTGGGACTCTGAATACTTTGGCACGCCCATGTTTCGCCTGTTTACCGGGCTTTTTGATGCGCAAACTAACCTGTCGGCACTGGCGGACTCGGCCCGCGCATTGCGCCGCCATCTAGCCGCCCGCAACGGCGCGTTTTATGCCTTTAGCGTGGTGCCGGCCGAGGACGTTCGTCTGTTGCAGGGGCTGACCGCGGCTGGCTGGCGGCTGGTTGAAACGCGCACTACTTTTTACCGTGACCAGTTGCCGGACGTCGATTTTCCGCGATACCCGGTACGGGCGGCCCGCGCGGCTGAAGCCCCGCACCTTGGCCAGCTGGTCGCCGCCGCCCGCAATCCCTACGACCGGTACCATGCCGACCCGTGGTTTGGGGACGCCCGGGCCGATGCCTACCTGGCCCGATACGCGGAAAATACCGTGGCCGGCCAGCTGGCTGCCACGGTTTTAGTCCCCGACGTGCCCGGTCTGGCCGTAGATTCTTTTTTAGCTATCAGCGACCTTGGGCAGGATTCAAGCGCCTTGAATACCAGGCTTTCGCGGGTGCTGCTCACGGCCGTGGGGCCCGCCAACCGGGGCTGGCATGCCAAACTTGTGAGCGAAACCCTGCACCGGGCGCGGGCTCTGGGGCACGAAGCGGTGCTGATGACCACCCAGGCCACCAATCACGCCGTTTTTCGGACCTGCGAAAAGCTGGGATTTCGATTTGGGGCCACCGCGCACGTGCTGGCGTGTCACGGCCACTAAATTTACAGCATGAATGTCCCGTTTCTTTCTTTTGAGGCGCAACACGCGCCGCTAAGCGGTGCGCTGACGCAAGCCTTCACCCGCGTCCTCGATTCCCAGTGGTACGTACTGGGGGAGGAGGTAAAGCAGTTTGAGCGCGCGTATTCGGCCTTCAGCGAAGTGGCCCATACCGTGGGCGTAGCCAATGGCCTCGACGCCCTGGTTCTGGCCCTGCGCGCCCTCGGAATCGGGCCGGGCGACGAGGTAATCGTGCCGTCCAATACCTACATCGCCACGTGGCTGGCCGTTACCCAGGTGGGCGCCACCATTGTCCCCGTAGAGCCCGACCCCGCTACCAGCAACCTCGACCCCGCCCGCATTGCCGCCGCGGTATCGTCCCGCACGCGCGCCATCATGCCGGTGCATCTCTACGGCCAGGCCTGCCGCATGCCGGAAATCATGCGCCTGGCCGCGCAGCACCAGCTGTTTGTGGTCGAAGACAATGCCCAGGCCCAGGGCGCGGCCTTCGACGGCCGCCGCACGGGCAGCTACGGCCACCTCAACGGCACCAGCTTTTATCCCGGCAAAAACCTGGGCGCCCTCGGCGATGCCGGGGCCGTCACAACCGACGACGAGCACCTGGCCGAAAAAGTGCGGGTCCTGCGGAATTACGGTTCCCAGCAAAAATATTACAACGAAACAATTGGCTATAACTCCCGCCTCGACGAGTTGCAGGCTGCCCTGCTTGGGGTAAAACTACCCGTGCTGCCGGAATGGACGCGCCAGCGCCAGCAAGTAGCCACCTGGTACGGGCAGCAGTTGGCGAATATCGCCGGCCTGCGCCTGCCCCACGTAGCCGCTGGTGCCACGCACGTGTACCATTTGTACGTGGTGCACACGTCCGACCGCGCCGGTTTGCAGCAGCACCTGGGCCGGCAGGGAATTGGCACCTTGATTCATTATCCGATTCCGCCGCATTTGCAGCAGGCGTACCAGGCTTTGCCCTTTTCGGAAGGAGATTTTCCCATTGCCGAGGAGTTAGCGGCAACTTGCCTGAGCCTGCCCATGTGGCCGGGCATGAGCGAGAGTCAGGTGGCGGCCGTAGCAACGGCCCTTCGTAGCTGGCACTGAAATCGTTAAGTTGAGTTAATCCAAGACCGGTGCTCCGCAAAAGCGCCGCCTACTCCTGTTAGCTATGCCCAAGCTCTCCGTTATCGTTCCCTGTTATTTCAACGAGGGCAATATTCCCGTTACAATTCGTGAGTTGGTGGCGAATGAGGAAAAATTTCCCCCTGAAGTCACCTTCGAGTATGTATTCGTGAACGACGGCTCGGGCGATGACACGCTCGGGGCCCTGCGGCAGGCCCAAGCTGCGTTTCCCGGCCGCATCCGCATCGTGGACTTGGCCGGCAACGTTGGCTCCTACAATGCCATTGTGGCCGGTATGGCCTACGCTACCGGCGACTGCCTCGCCGTCATTACGGCCGACCTGCAGGACCCGCCCGAACTGATGGCGGAAATGTACACCCACTGGCAGCAGGGATTCAAGTTGGTTATCGGCAACCGGCGGGACCGCGAAGAGACCGGCTTTTCGCAAACGCTGGCCAGAGTTTTTCATTGGCTGATGAAGAAACTGGCGCTCCGCAACATCCCCGACGGCGGGTTTGATTTTGTCTTTTTCGACCGGCAGGTTGCCACGGAGGTCCTGAAGCTGCACGAGCGCAACTCCAACGTGTTCTACCTGATGGTGTGGTTGGGTTTCGCGTACGTGAACATTCCGTATACCCGCCGCAAACGGAATATCGGCAAATCCCGCTGGACGCTTTCCAAAAAGATAAAGCTGCTCATTGATTCGCTGATGGCGTTTTCCTTCGTCCCCATCCGCGCCATCTCGGTACTGGGCTTGGGCTTGGGCGCAGTGGCCCTTATCTACGGCCTGTACGTCATCGCCCTAAAAATCGTCAGCCCAAACGAGCCCGCCGGGTGGACAACCCTCATGGTGGTGCTGCTGGTAGTGTCGGCTTTTCAGATGATTGCCCTGGGAGTAATCGGCGAGTATGTCTGGCGGGGATTGGATGCGGCCCGTAAACGGCCGCTGTATGTGGTACGCGAAGTGATGGACTAAGGAGATGCCGCCATCATTACCCACAACGCTCCTGGTGCCCGAGCGGACATCCTTCTCAAAATCGTACCTGTGGTACCTGGATGCAAGGCCATCGGTTATTAGTGCCTGAAAGACGCTTACGAAGTGAGCTGTCGATGGTTTGAAGCAGCCGTAAGCCATGATTCTAATGCCTGAAAATGAATAATTTAACGCAAAATAATTGGTGCCTTAAACGCGGGTTTGTGGGGCGGCATGCCCCTTTGCAGCCGTGAACCCCGTACATTTGCGGATTCTAATGAATGCTTGAGTCAGGCATCAAAATAAAATAGTTTGTATGAAAGGCGGAATTATAGGGTATTCTCTTAATAGTATTCGATACTATCTGAACCCATCTCAGAAGCGAAAGTCGCTGTGGATGCTGACATTACTGCTAATAACATCTTTTTTGGATGTGCTGGGCCTGGCATCGCTCGTGCCCGTGATGATGATGGCCGCTGAACCTGGCGGAGTACAGAAAAGCAAAATCTTTGGTCCAGTATACAACTACTTTGAATTCAGTTCAGAAAGAACGTTTTTGCTTTATTTAATAATATTAATTTTTATATTTTTTTTGGTAAAAAATGCGTTTTCAACCTGGGTAAACTACATGCAGACCCGGTTCGTGGCCAATGTAGCGCTGACCGTTATTAAATCCCAAATCAATAAATACATAAACTTTCCATTTTGGTATTTGAATGATTTAGGTTCGCCGAACCTGATGCATAGCGCCATCAACATCCCCGGAAATTTTGTGGCGGGTATCATGCGGCCCTTATTCGTGTTTTTTGCGGAAGTAGCGATAGTACTTGTCACTGTTGTCAGTATTATCCTTTATAAACCCCTGCTATTTGGTATCCTATCCCTTATTCTGGTGCCGACTACTTGGTTGACATACCGGTCTTTGCGCAACAAATCCCAAATGATTGGGACTCAGATTCATAAATTAAAACCACTTTCTCAGGGTATTATCGGAGACTTGTTTACCGGATTCGTCGAGATTAAATTAGCAAACAAACAGCACCGATTCAGGGAAGATTTGCTTAGCAATCAGGAGAAGGTGCAGCGACTCGACGCCTTGAGTTACCTGTACTCGATGCTGCCGCTGAAAATGATAGAAATGGTCGCTATTCTGGGCATATTAACCATATTTCTGTATGCCATCTTCAGCCCGGATAGCTCAACTTCTCTCATCCCTTTGGTTGGCCTGTTTGCTGCGGCCGCTTATCGACTAATGCCTTCGATGAATAGAATCATCACTTCGATGATGCAACTGAAAACAACGCAATATGCTATTCAAAACCTAGGTTCGTACCGGGAGAAAAAATTCAATGAAACCCCTCCCGCAGAGCAGCTCCCGGTAGTGTTCAAGCAAAATCTCCGCTTTCAAAACGTTACTTTTAGCTTTCCAAACGCTGAGCGACCGGCAATCGATAATGTAACGCTTGCAATCAACAAAGGTGAAAAAATCGGTTTCATCGGAAGCTCTGGCTCTGGTAAAACGACGCTGATGAATGTGCTGCTACGCTTTTATATTGAGCAGAGCGGAAATATACTTATCGATGGCCAACCCCTTACACCCCAGCATTTATTAGGGTGGTACCGAATTATTGGCTACGTCAAACAGGATACTTTTCTGATGCAGCGGTCCATCAGAGATAATATCACCCTCGGCGATACTGAAGTGGACGAGGCCCGGCTTGACTATGCCATTAGGCAGGCTTCTTTGTACCAGTTTGTGTCTGGCTTACCAGCGGGCGCCGATACCATGGTGGGGGAGCGGGGCTCTAAGCTGTCCGGTGGTCAGCGCCAACGCATTGGCATAGCCAGGGCACTCTACAAGCAAACCGAAATATTGGTGCTCGATGAAGCTACTAGCGCGCTTGATAACGAGACGGAGCGTGAAGTAAACGAAGCTATTGACAAGTTAGCGGAAACAGAAATTACCATTCTGATTATTGCGCATAGGATAACAACTCTGCGGAACTGCGATAGAATTTACGAGTTGAAGGATGGCCAAATCATTGTGGAGCATCGATATGAAGAGTTAGTTCGCTCGGTGTTGCAGAATTAATCCTGTGCTCCGCACTTGGTAAGTTAAGCTGAAACGGATAGAACGGGGTTTCTATGGTCGATAAAGATTGAGGGCAACCAAATACAATTATATAAGTCGAGTAATTGACAACCTTGCTGGTTGTGTGTCACCAAACAAACGCTGGCCTGAGGCTAAATTTGAAGATGTGCAAAGTATCGGTAGTGCTGCCAGTTTACAATGTTGAACTCTACATCAAGGACACGATTGAGAGTATACTCCGGCAGAGCTTTCGGGATTTTGAGCTGATTGTTTTAGATGATTGCTCAACGGACAACACGGTTGAACAACTTCGTACGTTTAAGGACGATAGACTAAAGGTAATTATCAATCCTAAAAATTTAGGCCGTGCAGGTACGGACAATGCGGCCTTGCAACATGTCAGAGGTCAGTATATAGCCAAGATGGATGGTGATGATATCTGTCATCCTGAGCGTTTTGCACTACAAGTCGCTTATCTGGACCAACATCCCGAAGTGAACGTGGTCGGAAGCTTTATGCAGAACTTTGGGGCCAGTACCTATTTAAATCGTTATCCTGCTCATCCCAACGACACGCAGGTTCTGACGTTGTTTACATTGCCTACCGGGAATCCATCGGCTATGATGCGTTCCAGTTTGTTTTTGGAAGAAGGCATGCATTACGACGGTGCTCTGCGGCAGACGGAGGACTACGATTTTTGCGCTCGGTATATCCGCCGATTACGGATTGCAACTATCCAGACACCTTTGGTGCAATACCGAGTGCCGGATAACGCCCAAAAAAAGACCATTCTGAACGAGCGCGCTTCAGTTTCGGATGTGGTCCGAGAGCAACTGTTACGAGATTGGAGAATACCGTTTACCGAACGTGAAATACTGATTTACAACAAAATTGCGATGTTACAGCCCTTGCTTGACGTTACACTTTCGGAAGTTGAGGCCTGGTTTCATAAAATGATTAAATACAACGAAACTAATCCGCTATTTGACCAGGATGCTTTGAAGCGGGGACTGGCCCAACGGTGGTTTGAGGTTTGTTACCATCATCCACAGGCAAAATTTCAGGGCCTGCAGGCCTATAATCGGAGCGAATTTTCGGCGCATGTCACTGTGCGGCAGCGCCTCAAAATTTTCGTGAAGGCACTGCGTAATCTTTAAGTTTTACAATCGGACCGAGCGAAATGCGCTGATTCTATGCCTAAGACAGTGCAGGGTTTTAGTAGTGTTTTATTAGGTGTCCTTACATAAACATCTCTACTACGCAAGCCGATACGATGGTTGTGCAGTGTCCTGGGTTAACAATTACACTGAATATTCGGTGCGTATGTGCCTCTTCTACAAACTCAGCTGCTTCGAACAACAGCTTATTATAGCAGTAGTGCTGGGCTTTTATCAAATTCTATAAACTTTGCCGGTGCGTATTTTATTTCTAGTGCCTTATCCTCATGGCAAGGCACCTTCCCAGCGTTTTCGTTTTGAACAATATTTGGACTTGCTGCAGGCCCACGGCCACACCTACCGCTTGGCAGCGTTCATTGACGAGGATACGTGGTCCATTCTTTATAAGCCGGGCCATGCGGTGGCTAAACTTTGGGGTATTGTGCGGGGATTTGGCCGGCGAGTAGCGCACCTGCTGGCTGCTCCCAGCTACGATTTTGTTTTTATTCACCGGGAAGCTGCGCCCCTTGGCCCGCCAGTATTCGAATGGATTTTAGCCAAAGTATTGCGCAAACGCATTATTTACGATTTTGATGATGCCATCTGGATTCCGAATATCTCGGAAGCAAACCGGGTTGCTGCTGGCCTCAAATACCACCACAAAGTAGCCAGTATTTGCCGCTGGGCTTATCGCAACAGCTGCGGTAACGCGTATCTGGCCGCCTATGCCCGGCAGTACAATTCCTCGGTGGTCATTATGCCTACCACTATCGACACGGAGCACCACCACAACCAAGTGCGGGACCAACTCGCACCCGGACCACTCGTTATTGGCTGGACTGGTACCCATTCCACGCTCAAATACCTGGAGCCCATTGTTTCTGTGCTGGCGCAGCTGGAAGCAGATGGCTTAAACTTTGAATTCCAGGTTATATCCAACCAAGCACCGGCGCTGCAATTACGCTCTTTGCGCTTCGTGCCCTGGCGCAAGGAGACCGAAATCGTGGATTTGTTGGCCTTTCATGTGGGGCTCATGCCCTTGCAGGACGACCCTTGGGCCAAAGGGAAATGTGCCTTCAAAGCGTTGCAATACATGGCCTTGGGCATTCCGGCTTTGGTATCCCCGGTGGGCATGAATACTGAGGTGGTGCAGGATGGCCAGAATGGGTACGTTTGCCTGGAGCCCACGGATTGGCACTCGCATTTAAGCAGCCTGCTCACTGATGCTGCTGGCAGGCAGGCATTGGGCACAAACGCCCGCGCCACTATTGAGCAAA
>JAYSZD010000544.1:0-3762 GCA_043738185.1 Hymenobacter sp.
GTAGCCAGCACGGTTTGCAGGGCTTTGGCCAGCGCAGTTTCGTCGCCGGCCGCCACCAGCTCGCCAAAGCGGCCGTCAGCCGGCAGCAGCTCCGGCACACCGCCCACTTTGGTGGCAACCGCCGGCAGGCCGCTGGCCTGGGCTTCGACCAGCACGCAGGGCAGATTTTCAAAATTGGAAAACAGCACGAAGCACGCCGCCCGGCGCATTTCTTCGGCTACCTCGGCGTGAGTGAGCTTGCCCAAAAAGACAACGGTACCATCCGTGAGCAGGCCCAGCCGGGCGGCCTGGGCACGCACCAGGGCTTCGTCGGGCCCGTAGCCGGCGATGCGCAGCCGCAGGCCGGGCAGTTGGCGGCGCAGTCCGGCGACCACCCGCAGCAGCCCGCTCAGGTTCTTGGCCGCTTCGTTGAAGGCGGCCACATGCAGCAGCACCGGCCCCGCGGGCGGGCTTCCCGGCGCCGTGGGATGAAAAAGCGCCGTATCGACCACGTTTGGTATCACCACCGTGCGGGCATTCACCGCACCCAGCGCCGCCAGGGCGGCGCGCAGATTTGCCGACACGGTGTGCAGCGCGGCCGCCCGCCGCACCACGGCCCGCGTCAGCAGGCGGCGAGGCCAGCTCAGCGCTTCGGCCCGGCCGGGCAGGTAGGCGGTCCAGTGCTCGGTGATGATGAAAGGAATGCCGCGCCACAGGCGCAATGCCCAGGCAAACACCCCCGTACGCAGCAGCACGTGCACGTGCACCAGCGCCGGCGGCTGGCCCCAGTGACGGCACAAGCGGCGGTAGCCCCGCGCCAGGCACCAGAAGTAGAGCAGCAGCTTCAGCGGCTTGTCGAGTAGGGCGAGACCGGTGGGCGCGGCGCGGTAGTAGTAACGCAGCGTAGGCCAGGAACTGCCGAAATCTTCCTCCGCGTCAATCAAACCGGGCAAAGGGCCACGGGCCACGGCGGCAAACAGCACGGCCACGTCGGCCACGCTGTGCTGGGCAATGGCGGCCACGTGGCGCCCCACAAAGTCGCCGTCCTGGTCGTCGTAGCGGTTGGGATACCACTTGGGCAGCATCAAAACGCGGGGCGCGGGCACGGAGGAATTAGATGGAGGCGGCGGCATTCGGTACAAAGTACGGCCCCGGCCGCCGCTCCCGCTTTGTGCGGCCCGGCGCTACGGAAAAAGCCTGCCTCTTGTAGAGGGCAGGCTTTTTCTTAATTACAGAAAAAAGGCTTTTAGCTATTAACAGGAGCCCCTTCCTGCTTTACTGGGTGACCATGAAGCGCACCGATTGCACGGCGGCGCCGGTGGTGACGGTGGCCAGGTACACGCCGGGGGCCAGGTTAGCCGGCAAGGTCAGGCGCTGCGGACCAGCAGTCAGCTTGCCCGCATTGAGCACGGTGGCTACCTCGCGGCCCATCATGTCTACGATGCGCACGGTGGCGGTGGTGGCGCGCTTCACATCGAAGCCCAGGGTGGCAGCGGTGCCATTGGTTGGGTTCGGCGACACGGTGAGGGCTTGCAGCGGGGCGTTAGCTACCTCGCGGTTGCTCAAGGTTTGGCCGGCAATGTTATAGCAGGTATTCTGGGGGTTGAAATTGCTCCAGCCAGCAGCCCAGTTGGGGATACCGGCCGGGCCGAAGGCGCCAACGTAAGTACCCGTTTTGTCAAAGAAAGCATCCGCTAACTTCGCATCCGTGTAAGCACCACCCGTGACGAGGGGCGAGCCAGCGGGCAGCGTGTAGTCCGGAATGCTGCTGTTCTGGAAGCTGAGGTTGTCGGCATTCAGGTTCAACGCCGCGACGTTGGCCAGCACCCGGTTTTCTTTGCCAGCCGCGTTGAAGAAGCCGGCCACGTCGTAGGTCGTGGTGCCCGCGCCCAGGGCCTGGAAGTTGGTGGTGTTGGCCAACACCGTATTTTTGATAACCAGGCCACCGCTGGTGGCGAAGCCTTGCGTGCCGGCGCCTTCCAGCGTGAGGCCGATGGGCCAGCCGGCGAACACCGAGTTGAATACGGAGATGGAGGTGTTGTTGCGCAGCAATAACGCGCTGTTGAAGCGGTTAGCGGCGGGCAGCGGGCCCGGCAGCAGTGCCGTGATGTTCGAGAATACGGCCGTGGTTGTAGGCGTGGCGTTGCCGGTTGTGGACTCAAACGCGTTGGACGTGCCGGCGGCATCCCACGAGTTGGGGTTGCGCACGATGAGGCCGTACTGTACCTTGCCCGAATAGCCAAGGTCGGTGTCGAAGTCATCGTCGGTGGCGTTCACCGAAATAAGGTGCTTGGCGTTCACCGTGCCGCCGAACCACTCGAAGGAGTCGTCGCCGTTGCCGTATACCTGCACGTAATCAATTTCGGTACCCGAGCCCACGCCGCCCATGGTCAGGCCGTTGATTTCGTTGTCGGGCAGCAGGGCAATACCAGAGAATTCAATCCGCACGTAGCGCAGCACGCCGGAGTTGTCGGCCGCGTCGGTGCCGCCATATTGCCGGCCCACGCCGCCCTCGATGGTGGGCGTACCACCGGCTACGGGCGCCCGGCCCAGAATGACTACGCCGCCCCAGTTGCCGCGGTTGCGGCCACCAACGGGTTCGTTGGAGGTGAACACGATGGGGCGGGCCGCCGTGCCGCGGGCAAAGATTTGGCCGCCGCGCTCCACTACCAGCCGGCCGGCCGGTGCGACGGTGGTGCCCGTGCCGGGCACGGCCGTGGCGCCTTTGATGATGGTGCCGTCCTCAATGTTGAGAACCGCGCCGTCCACCACGTTCACCGAGCCGTTGAGGACGTAAATGTTGTTGCGGGTCCAGTTCACGGTGCCGGTGAGGTTACCATCAGGCACGTTCACGACCGCGCTGGTGCTCGTGGCACAGGTTTGGGCCTGGGCGGCCGGTGCGTGCAGGGCCACTGCGGCTACAGCCAGCAATACGGGGAGTAGTAACTTTTTCATAAGTGAAAGCGCATTGGAATGGAATGGATTAGATGCTGCAAAATTACCGGGCTGATTTGAGGGCCAGGGCCCCTAATCATTACCCTTATGTTAGCTAATTGCTAGCTCAAAAGTTGTAGGTCAGGCCCAGGGTGGAGTAGCTGCCGCGGTTGTAGCGGCCAAACGCCTGCCGCTCGTTGCCATCAATTTTGTTGTTGCGGTCGAAGTCATAGAATTGCCGCACCGACTGGTTCAGCAAGTCTTGAATGCCGGCTTTGATTTGCAGGTGCTGCCCAATGCCCTTGGTGACCGACAAGTCGAACACGTGCCGGGGCATCTCAATCACGGAGTAGTTGAACTGCTGGTCGCCCACGAAGGTGAGGCGCTGGCCGATGACATTGTACTGGGCCGAAATCTGCAGCTTTCCATCAATATCCTGGTAAAACACGCCCGCATTCACCACGTAGGGCGACTGGCCCTGCAAGGGCCGGTTGCCCAGCGCGAACTGGCTGTTGGTCGAATCCTGCACGCTCACCTGGCTTCGGATAAGAGAGGCATTGAACACCAACGACAGGCGCTGTAACAATGGGTTTTCGGTCAACTCCACCAACGATTTGCGCACTTCCACTTCCGCGCCCAGGTCGTAGGCCTTGGCGGCGTTGGCGTAGGTCAGGTACAACTGCGTAGGGCTCACCTGCTGGGTCGTCTGCTCGATGGCGTTGCGGAAGTGCTTGTAGAAAACGGCCGCCGAAATCAGCTCCGAGCGCGAGGGGTAGAATTCGTACCGCAGGTCGGCGTTGTAGATGGTGGCCGTTTTCAGCGCCGGGTTGCCGGTGACGATGGCGTTGG
>JAYSZD010000545.1:0-3762 GCA_043738185.1 Hymenobacter sp.
CCCACGTACAGGTGCCGCTCGCGCCGCCGGGCAATGGTGCCGAACATGTTCCAGCCAAACACCACCCACACCACCGTAATGGCAATGTCAATCGGCCACTCCAGCTCGGCGTACTCCTTGGAAGTGGTGAGGCCCAGGGGCAGCGAAATTACGGCCGACATGATGATGAGCTGCCAGCCCCAGAAGTGAATTTTGCTGAGCACGTCGGAGAACATCCGCGTCTTGCACAGGCGCTGCAGGGAGTAGTACACGCCCGTGAAAATGCCGTTGCCGACGAAGGCGAAAATCACGGCATTCGTGTGCAGCGGCCGGATGCGGCCAAACGTGGTGTAGGCGTTGCCCATGTTCACCTCGGGCTTGGCCAGCTCGAAGGCCGCCAGCACGCCCACCAGCATGCCGATAATGCCCCAAACCACCGTGGCGATGCCAAAGTCGCGAACAATCTTGTTGTCGTAGAAGAAGGTTTCAATGCTGCGCGTGGGCGGCGGCGGCACCAGCAGCGGCAACGGGGCCGCGGTGGGTAATTTTATTTCAGCTTGCATGGGCCTGAGCAGGGTGTTTTTTACTGCTTCAAAGGTCTTGCAAGGGCATTTTGGAACGGATGACGAACGTCAGGTCGGGAGCTGATTGATGTCAGGTCGGGGGGCTGACATCAAAAACGGCGGGGTTTGATGGTGGGCGACGGCGGTTACGCGGGGGTAGCACCAGCAGTTACTTAGAAATTACCCTAACAGGTTATTGATGAACGTCATGCTGAACGCAGTGAAGTATGACGTTTTATTGATTCCGATAAGGCTTTCACACCAAATGTTGCCCAGATGCCCTAGCACTTGGTAATGCAAGGCAGGTGTTGAAAACTTTGAAAAGCTGCTGGTGCAAAAGCGCTTTCAGCGACTGCAAACGCCGTTTTTGATTTTTGGTGTGGAAGCCCTATGCCTTCCCAAAAACTACAGAATTTACACAGAATATAGAATAGAGCCCTACGTTTACGGCGCGCCTGCTGCAATTCCTGTCTGTCTGCGGTTCGCGACGTGCTTCTACTGCCCTACCATCCCCCTTTAAAAACCATATGTCCAAAAGAGTATTGCGTACCTGGCTAACGGCCTCAATCGGCCTGTTGGCATCCGGGGCCTTTGCCCAACAAGTGGATAGCCTCTCCTTTATTCGCTCCAAGCGCATGTCGGACGACGACTTGGCCAAAAAACGGGAAGGCCTGTTCGTCACCGGCTTGCCCGACCTGTCGGCCGACCCGGTAACGGGAGTGGGTTTCGGGG
Source organism: Hymenobacter sp. (assembly GCA_043738185.1). Taxonomy (GTDB): domain Bacteria; phylum Bacteroidota; class Bacteroidia; order Cytophagales; family Hymenobacteraceae; genus Hymenobacter. Next base: position 1,275 of record JAYSZD010000545.1, read on the forward strand.
TGAAAACCAATATTATCTGGAACGGCAACCGCGCCAATCCGCTGTTTGCCTACACGCCCTACCTTGTGCGCCTGCGCGCCAACGCGGCGTACTACACCAGCAACGCCCGCGAGCTGACGCTCTCCCTGGATGTGCCCTACTACAAGGGCACGCGCTGGCGCTACCGCCTCGATTTCAAGGCCCAGCAGAACCCGGCCAACCTGTACTTCGGCTCCTCCGAGGCCACGCTCGGCCGCCTGCGCCTGCCCTCGAATCCGGGCGTTACGTTTGCCACCTACGCCCAGTACGACGCGGCCCGCAAGGCCCTGCGGCCCGGGCAGCCCGGCGAAGCTGCGGAGGTCACCGATGCGCTGTCCAACCGGTTCCGGGAAACCGAGGTAATGCTGAATCTCAAGGCTGACTATGCCCTGGGCAAAGGCAAATGGCGCGTGATGGGCGGCTACGAAATCCAGCACCTGTCGTATATCACGTTCCAGGGCACGGAGGCCGATGCCACTCGCCCCGGCAGTGGTCAGGAAACCACGGCTCCCAACGGTACGGCATTGCTCCAGCGTGATGCGCAGCAGGGGCTGATATTCGGTCTTGACGGGGGGTGGGTATCCATTATCCAGACGGCGCTCATTCACGATACGCGGGACTTTGAGCCCGACCCCACCCGCGGAGTCTACTTCGAAGCAGCCAACGAGTTTTCCAGTCCGGTCATCGGGTCTGAGTTCAGCTTCAATAAGCTGTTTTTCCAGGGCCGGGCCTACCGCAAGCTGCCCGTTGGCAAGCGCACGGTGCTGGCTGGCCGGGTGGGCGTGGGCAATATTTTTGGGAAAGAAGCGCCGTTCTTTGAGTTTCAGGACCAGTGGAGCCCCGACGGCAGCATCAACGCCCTTGGGGGCCGGCAGTCGTTGCGCGGCTACCGGGCCAACCGCTTCCTGGCCCGCTCGCTGGCCTTTGCCAACGCCGAGCTGCGCATCCGGCTGGCCGATGTGAAGCTCGGCAAGCAGAACTTCGGGCTGGGCGTGGCCCCGTTTGTCGATGCCGGCACGGTGCGCGACCGGTGGCAGGCTCTAGGCTTCCGCGATGTCCGGTTTTCGTACGGTGCCGGGGCCCGCATCGCCTGGAACCTGTCCACCATCATCTATGCCGATTACGGCTTGTCCAAAGAAGACCGGCTGTTCTATTTCGGCATCGGGCAGAATTTCTAACGGGCCTGAGCAAAAGTACCCGTCATGCAGCGCAGGTGGCACGTCAGACCAGGAACAAGGTGTCTTGCTTGCTTTTTTTAAATAGTTGATTTACTTTCTACCCTCTGCATGACCAATTGACGACTTTCCAAACAGCTTCCATGCTGCGTCCGGCACGACGTGCCTTCACTCGTTTAGTTGTGAAACGCAGCACCAGGTTTGTGCCACGCCTGGTACTGCGTTTCGCAGCTTTGTCGAAGGCTGGACGATAACAGCACTACTCCGGCTCTTCATCGTCAAACAACATCCGCACCGCGGGCGTGTAGGTGTCCTCGTACTGGCCCGAGCGCACGGCCCATAAAAACGCGCCCAGAAAGGTGAGGGCCACCAATAGGCTGATGGCGATGAGGAGGAAGATGATGGTCATGAAGTTGGAGTGATGTAGCGGCGCGACACTTCGCGTGTCGGCGTTGAATGATGTTCGCACGATGCACACGCGGCGTGGTTCTCGGAGACGCGAAGTGTCGCGTCGCTACAGGTTTCAGCCAATTACAGCTGGCGGCGGCGGGCAGCATAGCGCACCAGCAGGGTAGCAAAAACCATCACGCTGAGCGAGCTGATGGGCATGAGGATGGCCGAGGCAATGGGCGTGAGCAGGCCCCGTACCGCCAGGCTCAGGCCGATGCCGTTGTAGCAGAACGAGAGCCCAAACGTGGCCAGCACAATAAACCGGCAGTCGCGGGCGAAGCGCAGGATGGTGGCCAGCCGGCCGAAGCTGCCCGCTTCCAGAATGGCGTCGCAGGCGGGCGAGAAGTTGGTGAGCGTTTCGGTGAGGGCAATGCCCACGTCGGCCCGTTGCAGGGCCCCGGCATCGTTCAGGCCGTCGCCCACCATCACCACGCGGCGGCCCTGCTGCTGCAAGGCTTCCACAAAGGCCAGCTTCTCCAGCGGCGACTGTCGGAAGCGCAGCTCGGCTTCGGCCCCAAATAGCTCGCGCAACCGGGCGGCATCGGCGTCGTTGTCGCCGGTGAGCAGCGCCAACTGGTAGTGCTGGCCCAGCTCCCGCAGCAGCGTCGGCAGGTTCTCGCGGTACGGGCTGCGCAAGTCGTAGCAGCCGGCCGGTTGCCCGTTCAGGGCCACGTATACGCGGGTTTGCTGTTCCGGCGGGGCCGTTGCAGAGGCGTTGGCCCCGACAAAAGCGGCCGAGCCTACGCTGACCAGCTTGCCGGCCACCAAGCCACCAATACCTTGGCCGGGGATTTCGGCGTACTCTTCGACCCTGAAGCCAGCAGGCCCCAAATGCGCCGCCAGGC
>JAYSZD010000546.1:0-1550 GCA_043738185.1 Hymenobacter sp.
CTCGGCAAATTCCTCGTGGCAGATAATGCGCAGTCCCCGAGCTTCCAGGCGCTGCACTTCCTCATCGTTGTGTACGATGTCGCCCAAACAATACAGGTAGCCTTGCTCTTCAAGCAAGTCTTCGGCCATTTGAATAGCGTAAATAACGCCAAAGCAGAAGCCGGAATTGGGGTCGATACGGACGCTGAGCGACAGTTGTGGCATAGACCAAGGTAACCAGTAACCCGCCCGCAAGGTTGTAAAACATTCGCCGGACTGCCCGAAATACGAAAATAAGGCCTTATTCAGTTTGGTGAACGCTTGTCTGGAGTCGCGTTTTAGCTGCCCACCTTGCCCAGTCGCTGGGCATCCTCGTCGCTCACATGCCCGCGGTCAACCAAAAAATCACGCACCGTGCGAAACGCCTCCGGGTCGAGGCCGGACTTGGGGTGCTTCAAAGCCGCGCTGAGCAGCAGGGCTTTATCTTCGTCTACATGCTTACTCAAACCCAGGAAGGCGGGCAGGTTGCTTTCGACCGAGAAGCGCAGAAAACGAATTTCGGGGTTTTGCGGGTCCAAGCCCACAGCTTGCTCAAAGGTGCGGGCGGCGTCCTGCACGTAGCTCATTTTGTTGAACATGGACGCATCGCGGGCCCGGATAGCTTCGGCGGCGCCTTTGTAGCCCAGCACTAGCGCGTCACGGTCCTTATAGTCGGCCAGGAGCTTGTAAAATTTTTCGCCAGCGGTTTTATCCGCGGCGGCTTGCTCGTAGTGGCGGCGCAGATTGGCCGGGGCGTAGGGAGATGACACGGGGGAAGAAGGCAAAAGTGAAGAATTGAAAAACAAGTAATCGGGCGCGACGAGAGCGGGCGGCCCAGTGCTGGCACCAGCCAGTGGCCCGGAATTCATACGTAAGGGCGGGGCTGAAAGCGCGAAACCACCGTCAATCAGGCCGAACAGAAAGAGCGCGCTGAGAATTTTCATAGGAGCAAAAGTACGAGGTACGGAAAACAGTTGATTTTCCATTCGCAAATCCCGTGCTCAAAAACGCCGGCGGCGTTCAAATACGCGACAATCGGTACCGAAAATAAGACCCCAACAGCAAAAGAATCTTGGTATTATCGGGTACCCGAACCCGCTCGGTCAGAATGCGGGCCGCGGGCAGCTTCCTTATTTTATAAAACAGCTTCAGGTAATAAACATACGCCAGGTAAACTCCCAACCTGGCGCAGCGTGGCAGGCGCACGATGCCTTCGTAGGCCGCTTCAAAATCGGCTTTGATGTCGGCTTCAATCTCGCTTTTGGTGGCGTCGTTGAAGTGCTGATACACCACCCCAGGGAAGTACACGCGGCCCCGCTCCTCGTAATCGGAGCGGATATCACGCAGAAAATTGATTTTTTGAAAAGCCGAGCCCAGCCGCCGCGCCGGCTCCCGCAGGCGCTCAAACATCGCTGCGTCGCCGTCGCAGAAGATGCGCAGGCACATCAGCCCCACCACTTCGGCCGAACCGTAGATGTACTCATTGTAGAGGCCGGGATGGTAGCTCTGGTCTTCCAAATCGAGGGCCATGC
>JAYSZD010000547.1:0-1547 GCA_043738185.1 Hymenobacter sp.
GGCAAGGCTCGTGCTCAGGGCCGTGCCGTTGTAGTAGCCCGCGTCCTTAGCTGAAGTGCGGTTGATGGTACCCAGGTTCACGAGGTCAATCCACTCGTAAGCTACGCTCGTGCCCTTGCTGGCGCAATAAGTAGGCGTGCTGGTGGGGGGAGGCGTGGTGCCACCGTCGCCGCTGGGAGCCGTGCCGCCCAACGAGGTTTTCAGCGAAGCCCGGGCGCCGCCCGTGGCAAACAGTGCGTTCATGCGAGTGCTCTGGCCGTTCGAGAACATGTACATGCAGGCGTCGTTGGTGTAGTCCATGTAGTTCATGAACATGTCGCCGCTGGTGGTATTGCCGCAGGTGCGCTTGGGGAAGGTAGGGCAGCCGCCGTTGCTGGTTTGCTGGGTGGGCGTGTCGCTCACCTGGTCGTTGCCGCAAGAGGCATCGCCCCAGATGTGGCGCAGGTTCAGCCAGTGGCCCACTTCATGCGTGGCCGTCCGGCCCAGGTTGAAGGGTGCCGAAGCCGAGCCGTTGCGGCCGAAGCCAGTGGTCAGAATCACCACGCCGTCGGTGGCCGAAGCGCCGCCGGGAAACTGAGCGTAGCCCAACACGCCGCCACTCAGATTGCACACCCAGATGTTGAGGTACTGGCTGGTGTTCCAAGGAGTGGTGCCGCCCGTGGCCGAGCTTTTCATGCGGTCATCGGTGCCCCACGAAGTTTGCGTTACCTGCTTGCGGGTGATGCCGTTGGTGGCATTGCCGCTGGGGTCGCGCTTGGCCAGGGTGAAGGCGATGTTGACGTTGGCGGCCAGGCCGGCGAAAGCCGACGGCGTTTTGCTCACGTCGGCATTCAGCTTCTGAAAGTCTTCGTTGAGCACGGCAATCTGCGAGGCAATCTGCGCGTCACTGACGTTCTGGGCCGAGGTGTTGTAGAGTACGTGCACTACTACCGGAATGGTGAGCGTAACGGCCGTAGACCGTTGCAGCTCGCTGCTGGGCTGGCTGGCGTAGCGGGCACTCTGCTTTTCAATCTCTGCCAGGCGCTGGGCCATAACAGGGTTGGCAGCTATCTGAGCAGCCAGCACTTCCATACTGCCGCAGGTGCGGCCGGGGCCCTCGCCGGCTACTGCCGTACGAATTCCACCCAAATTAGAATCCTGGGCCTGGGATGCTACGGGAAGCATTACCGAGCCGAGCAGGCCCAATGTCATTGCGTAAAGGGTTTGTTTCATGCGGGAACAAAAAAGGGGATTGGTGAAAAAAATGGAAATATTTGGCATCCTCCGCATGGTTGTTTTCCATTTGGATGAAATCGATTACGAATCAGATTTTATGCGTTCTGACCCAACAAAAAGAGCCGACCGAAGGCGACCCTTTTTGTTGAATATGAAGTCGATAGCAGCACCTGCTATCGACCGCAGCTGTTGGACTTATTCTTTCTCGAAACGCTGGTGCGTTACGGTGCCGCCGCTCGAAGTGCGGATGTAGTAAAGCCCTTTAGGTAACTCCGATACCTGCACTTGGCCGTTGCCGTTGTAGCGGGCCTGACGCATCACGTGGCCGCTTA
>JAYSZD010000548.1:0-1546 GCA_043738185.1 Hymenobacter sp.
GTGCTGAAGTCGGCCGCCGTGGCCCTGCGCCAGCACCCGGCGATAAACTCCTCGTGGCTGGGCGACAAAATCCGGCAGAACAAGGTCATCAACATCGGCGTCGCCGTAGCCGTGGATGAAGGCTTGCTGGTGCCCGTGATTCGCAACGCCGACCAGAAAGGGCTTTCCCAGATTGCCACCGAAGTGAAGGAGCTGGCCGGCCGTGCCAAAACCAAGAAGCTGCAGCCCGCTGAGTGGGAGGGCAGCACCTTCACCATCTCCAACCTGGGCATGTTTGGCATCGATGAATTCACGGCCATCATCAACACGCCCGACGCCTGCATTCTGGCCGTGGGCGGCATCAAGCAGACGCCCATCGTGAAGGACGGCCAGATTGTGGTGGGCAACATCATGAAGGTAACGCTGAGCTGTGACCACCGCGTGGTGGACGGTGCCACCGGCGCCGCCTTCCTCCAAACGCTGAAAGGCCTGCTGGAAGACCCCATGCGCATGCTCATCTGAGCCTAAATTTGATTGATACAAAAAACCAGCCCCATCCGGCTGGTTTTTTTGTGTGCTTATGAGCTAGCTTGCACCTATCGTAATATTGGATTCGCCTGATTCTTCGCTCTTCAACGCCTCTTTCAAATTTCCGCTTCAACCATGAAACACAGTTTACTATTTGCTCCTATCTGCCTCGTAAGCAGTATCGCCTGGGGCCAAAACGCCACCCTGACCGGCCAAGTGCTAGACCCGGCGGGCCGGCCCGTGATTGGCGCCACCGTGGTGGAGAAAGGCACGAATAATGGCACCGCCACCGGCGGCGACGGCCGCTTTTCGCTCCGCACCCGCACCGCGCAGCCCCGCCTCCTCATCAGCTCTTTGGGCTACGCCACCCAGGAAGTGGCCGGCGATGGCAGCGCCGCCAGCATCAGCCTAGCCGAAAGCAGCACCAGCCTCGAAGACGTGCAGGTGGTGGGCTCGCGCAGCGCCAACCGCTCCGTCACGGATTCGCCCTCGCCCGTCGACATCATCGACATCCGCGAGGTAACGGCCAAAACCGGTCAGCTCGACGTGAACCAGCTGCTGCAGTTTGTGGCGCCTTCCTTTAACTCGAACCGCCAGACCGGCTCCGACGGGGCCGACCACGTGGACCCGGCCAGCCTGCGCGGCCTGGGCCCCGACCAGACCCTGGTGCTGGTGAACGGCAAGCGCCAGCACCAGTCGGCGCTGGTGAACCTGTTCGGCTCGCGCGGCCGGGGCAACACCGGCACCGACCTGAACGTGATTCCGGCCGCCAGCATCGAGCGCATTGAGATTTTGCGCGACGGTGCGGCGGCCCAGTACGGGTCCGATGCCATTGCGGGCGTTATCAACATTGTGTTGAAAAGCTCGGTGAAGCAGCTCACGGCCAGCGCCAACTACGGCGTGTACGACGCCAAGTACCGCCGCGACAACCAGCGCTTCGACGGCGGTAACTTCAACGCCAACGTCAACTACGGCATTGGGCTGGGCGAAAAAGGCAGCTTCATCAACGCTACGCTCGACTACAACAAGCGCGAGCACA
>JAYSZD010000549.1:0-1546 GCA_043738185.1 Hymenobacter sp.
TCTCGCCAACCCTGGTGGCCGATTCCCTGGTACTGCCCATCGTGCAGCAAGCCACGCCGCTGGCGCTGCAACTCACCGCCTATGTGCTGCCTTTTGCCCAGCATTTACTGATGAAGATGAAGGCCGCTTTCGTCCATAAATAGGAATCAAAATTTAGCGTGAGAAGCTCCAAGTGCTGGATTGCGTTTCTGATTCCTCGTGCCTAATTACTAATTATTCCCGTGCGCCTGCTGCTGCTCGATAATTTCGACTCCTTCACCTTCACCCTGGCCGATTACCTGCGCCAGCTGGGGGCCGAGGTGCTTGTGCGCCGCAACGACGTTTCCCTCAGCGTAATCCACGCGCTTGACTTTGACGCCATCGTTCTTTCGCCCGGTCCCGGCGCTCCTGCCCAGGCCGGCGTGATGCCCGCCGTCATTGAAGCGTACGCCCAGCAAAAGCCGATGCTTGGCGTCTGTCTGGGCCATCAGGCGTTGGGTGCGTTTTTTGGCGCAACGGTGGTGCGGGCAGCCCGGCCCATGCACGGCAAAGTAGCCGAAATACGGTGCGATACTGCCGACGCGCTTTTTGCCGGCCTGCCCGCCACGCAGCGGGTTACGCGCTACCATTCGCTTATTCTCGGCGAACCGCTGCCGGCCGGGTTAGTTGCCTTGGCCCATACCACCGGCGTGCCCTCCGAACTCATGGCCCTGCGCCACCGTACGTTGCCGCTCTACGGCGTGCAGTTTCATCCTGAGGCCCTGCTTACGCCCCACGGTCTGGCAATTTTGGCCAATTGGCTGCGTTGTTGTATCATTGCCAAAACGCCGGTAATTGAAGAGAGACAAGATGGAATTGCGCCGCCAGCACCAGCACGGGTATGAATACGTAGACGAAGGCCGCGGCCCGGTACTGCTGCTGCTACACGGCCTGTTCGGGGCCTTGAGCAACTGGGAGGATGTGGTGGGAGAGTTCGCGACCGATTACCGGGTCATCATTCCGCTGCTTCCTATTTACGACATGCCCTTGTCACAGGCCGGTGTACCCGGTCTGGTGGCCTACGTCGAAGGGTTTGTGGCCGCGGTGGGCTTGCCAGCTGATTTCACGGTGCTGGGCAATTCGTTGGGCGGCCACGTGGCTCTGGTCTATACCCTTAAAAATCCCGACCGCGTGAGCCGGCTGGTGCTCACGGGCAGCAGCGGCCTCTTCGAAAACAGCATGGGGGCATCGTTTCCCAAGCGCGGCAATTACGCTTACGTGGAAGAGCGGGTGGGTTTCACGTTCTACGACCCCACGGTGGCTACCCGGGAGCTGGTTGATGAAGTATTCAATGTTACCAACTCTAACTCTAAGTGCCTGCGTATCATTGCTATTGCCCGTTCGGCCCAACGGCATAACCTGAGCAAGGAGCTCACCAGAATCACCGTGCCGACACTGCTGGTTTGGGGCCTGAACGATACCATTACCCCGCCGCCCGTGGCCCACGAGTTTGCCCGGTTGCTGCCCCACGCCGAGTTGCGCTTTCTCGACCACTGCTGCCACGCGCCCATGATGGAGCGCCCCGCCG
>JAYSZD010000550.1:0-3752 GCA_043738185.1 Hymenobacter sp.
AAAAGCAGCTAAACAAAATCAACATCTGATTAGAAAGGACTGAAAGTAATGTCAATAAAATTAGGCGCCTTGCTCTGTCCGTCGCGCAAATGCAATGTCGTGGCAGATAGCTCAACAATTGTCAGCGGGCTTCCCATTAAGTAGGGTAAGTTGTAAAACGGTCCGAGTAATTGCGTTTCGTTATTGATAAATACCCATTGACTTGGCAATTCTTGGGGGGTGTTGATATAACACTTGGTTACGCCCTCGCTTAAGAGTGCTGTTTGGTCGGGATTGAATTTGATGAAATTATCGCGGATGCATACTGGAATTGAGTCGTAAAGATTCCGCACATTGCGGGTGGTGCCGTTAGTGACAGTAAAGGCCGTCAAGCGCCAATTTTTTGCAGTTAATGAGGCAGTACTCGAGGGCTTAGCACTATCTGCTTCTTTACAGGCGCTAAGTGCTACAATAACCAGTAGAAAAACAGGAAGTGTTTTCATTAGTAGAAGCAACCGCGATAAAAAGAAGTTGAAATGCGAATATAGGCAGAGTTCTCCTGTGTGGAAGCAAACAGATGGCCAAGCTGCTGGGCATTCCTGCCAGCCGCTTCAGCGACTTGCTCAACGGCAAAACCAGTGTGACCATGAGCTTGGCCAAGAAGCTCCTTAAAACGCTGAACATTCCAGCCGATTTCATTCTGGAAGCCGCTTAATAGTTTCTGCCGCCCCTTTGCGCCCCCCGACACGCCCCGCCGCGACGGGGGCCGCGGGTGGCGTGAACGAGGCAGCCGCGCTTTGTTGGCCAGCCGCAAACTCTTAGCTTCGCAGAAACGTTAGGGAATTACAAAATTTGTAATCAGATGGTTGTGCTGGCTAAATCGGCGGTGAAGGAGGCGGCCATTCGGTACCCTGGTTGTGCCAGGGCGCTGAATGAGTGGTACGACGTGACCCGCGCTGCCAGCAGGAAGGACTTTCTGGCCGTGAAGCAGACGTACCGCAACACCGACTATGTGGCGCCCGACCGGCTGGTGTTTGATGTGTGCGGCAACCGCCTGCGAGTGGTGACGCTGGTGCATTTCAGTACCCGCACGCTGTACATCCTGTTCATCGGCACGCATGCCGACTACAACAAAATCGACGTGAGTGCGCTCTAATCTTATCAAATTATCCTGTCATGACCATTCGCACCGCCACCGAATACCAAGCCGCGCTGCTGGAGCTGAAGCGGCTTATTGCCACCGCTCCCGAAGGCGATGTGGCCATCGCGACCCTGGCCGAAGCTATTGATGACTTTGAAATTCAAGCCGGCCACGGCCCGGTGCGGCCCGATACGCTCATTGGACGGCTGGAAATCGAGATGTTCAACCGCCAGCTCAACCGCAAGCAGATGGCCGAATTGCTGGGCATTCCCGCCAGCCGGTTTAGTGACTTGCTCAACGGCAAAACCAGCGTGACGATGAGCCTGGCCAAGAAGCTCCACAAAACGCTGAATATTCCGGCCGATTTTATTCTGGAGGCGGCATAATCGTTATGCCTCAGCTCCCCGCCTGCGGCTGCCAACACGCCCCGTCGCGGCGGGGGCAAATCCGTTTATTTTGTACTGCAACCCATCTACTTGCCGTCATGCCTGCTGCCGATTCTCCGCCGCCCCGCCATCCCCACCTCACCGAGGCTGCCATCGTCACGGCCACCAAGCTGCTGCCGCTGCTGCGGCTGCTGGAGAAAATGCAGCCGCTGGTCGTCAACGACTCCATTTTTCACCTCAAGCGCGTTCGCATTCAGGAGGAAATGACGCGGGCCTACGGCGAGCTGCTGGCCGAAAAGCCGCGCCATCAGGCCCTGCTCATCGCCTTCAAAACCCTGAGTGAGCTGGTGAGAGAGGAAACCAACAGCCTCAGCAAAGACGAGCGCAAGCAGGCCGCCAAGGAGCTACTGCTGGCCACGCTGCTGAACGCGCCCAGGCTTATCGGCGCGGCGCATCAGGCGCGGCTGCTTGCCTAGCCGCTGTTAGCCAGGTGGTTTTGCGTGCCGGATTTAGGGCTGAAGCTGTGCCATCTACTGGTCACCCTCCGCGTGGACGCCTGCAACGGTTGCTACTGCGGGTTGCAACCGTTGCAGGCGTCTACGCGGAGGTTGGCCGTCTCTACCACCAATTAGCAACTGCAGCTAGCGCCCGGAGCAGCGCCCGTGTGCAACAATTCCAATCGACTGGGTTTACTATTGCCCGCGAGATGCCCCGGCTGCGCCCGGCATGACGGCATTCGAATAAGGCGCGGTGCGGTGAGCGCTGCTACAGTCCGTTGTTCTTCCCGGTTTCCAGGCCCCAGTTGCGGCCCTTCTCCACGGCGGGCACGCCGGTTGACAGCCATACAGGGGCGGGGGCGCCTTTGAGGTAGTGGTCGAAGAACTGCAGCTCGCGGATGGAAATGTCCTTGCGGTTTTCGCGCTTCACCAGGTTGTGGGCCTCGCCGTTGTATTGCAGCAGCCACACGGGCTTGCCCAGGCGGCGCAGGTCGGTGAACATTTCGATGCCCTGGTACCACGGCACGGCCCCGTCGGCGTCGTTCGACATGATGACCACGGGCGTCTGCACTTTGGGCAGCTGGAACAGCGGCGAGTTGCGGATGTAGAGGTCGGGCTTTTCCCAGAGCGTGCCGCCGATGCGGCTCTGGGTGCGCTCGTACTGGAACTGCCGGCTCACGCCCGATTCCCAGCGGATGCCTCCGTAGGCCGAGGTCATGTTCACGACCGGCGCGCCCGCCCAGGCGGCGGCGTACATGTTGGTTTGGGTGATGAGGTAGGCCACTTGGTAGCCGCCCCAGCTCTGCCCCTGGATGCCGAGGCGGGCGGCATCAACCCAGCTGTTTTTCTTCAGCGCTTCCACGCCCGAGTTGATGAACTCCACCGCCGACGGGCCGGGCTCGCCGATGGTGTAGCTGATGTCGGGCGTGAACACGAGGTAGCCGTTGCTGGCGAACATGGCGATGTCGAGCCGCGAGGGCGTGGGCGCCGGGGCCGTGTATTTGTAGAGCCCATCCGAGAGCTTTTCGTAGAAATACGAAACCATCGGGTACTTTTTGGCGGGGTCAAAATCCTCGGGTTTGTAGAGCACGCCGGTGGCCGGGTAGCCCTTGGGCGTGGTCCAGTGCACGAGCTCGGCCGTGAACCAGTTGTAGTCCTGCTGCTGGGCGTTGATGGCGCTCAGCCTGGTTTCCTTGCCAAAGTCGCGGCTCACGTACACGTCGGGCGACAGGCGCACGTTGGCTTTGGTGTAGAGCAGGACATCGGCGTTTTTGGCCCGTAGCAGCGCCGAATACCCGAATTTCCCCATGGTCAGGAGCTGCGGTGCTTTGGTGCTGCCAGGGCTCTTTTTGTAGTAGCCCCATTCCTTGGTTACCTCGTTTTGGGCCAGCAGCAGCAGCTCGTCTTTGGGCTCGATGAACTTCTGCTTCTCAACCGGGATGCGGTAGCGGAAAATCAGCTTGTTGGCGCGGCCCAGGCCGTTGGTGAAGTTCACGGCGGCGCCGGTCTGGGGGTTCACTTTCCAGATATCGTAGCGGTCGAACAGCAGCACGGCGGCGTCGTCTTTGGTCCAGGCCGCCACGCCGTAAGCTTCGGGGTCAGTGGGCGAGTCGTTTTCCTCATCGGCGAACGACACGCCGGTTTTGCCGGTCAGGTTGGTGACTTTGCGGGTGGCCGCGGCGAAGGAGAACCACGCCTTGGCCGCGTCGTCGTACCACAGGGCGTAGTCGCCGTGCGGGGAAATCTGAA
>JAYSZD010000551.1:0-1545 GCA_043738185.1 Hymenobacter sp.
CTGCTCAACGACAACCGCGAAGTGGTGGGGCCGTGGAACCACGCCGTGGAATGGATAATAACGGATTGGGCCCCGCGGGCTATTGCACAGGGCCTGACCTGTTTTGCCAACGTGGTGAGCCCGGAGTCCATGGCGGCGCTGTCGGCGGAAGCCATGCGCCTGGGTTTAAACGGGCAGTTGCAGATGCGCATGTTTGGCGATATCGACGAGGCCAAGGCCTGGCTGCGCAAGGCACAAGCTGAAACCGCAGGCAAATAAGCCGGAATCAGGCAAGTAGATAGCAGGAGGTATAATTTCCTGATTCCCTGCTTTGTGAGGCCGAGAATCGGGGGTCAGTTCAACGCACCAGGCTTCGAGTGGAGCTGAACAAGAAAAATTAACCGCCCCGAGCCGCCGGCAGGCGGAAGCGGCCTGCCCTACCCTGCCCGACGCACCCACTAAAAACGCCACCGAGCAGCTTTTAATGCGGGGGCAGCGGCCTTTTTAGCACGAAGCGCCGCCCGCTAACTACTTACCTGCCCCATTCAACCGGCCTGATAGTGGCCCGGACATGCCGTGGCCGGGCTTGCGATGGCATAATTGTTAGCACTACTACCTTTACCGCCGGCATACGATGTATGCAGCCCCTGTAAAACCACCTTTCTTTCCCCTTTCTTCCTTCTGATAATGACCAAAATTAAAGTAGCCAACCCCGTCGTAGAGCTTGATGGCGACGAAATGACGCGCATCATCTGGAAGTTCATTAAGGACAAGCTCATTACGCCCTACCTGGAGCTGGACCTCAAGTACTATGACCTCGGCATTGAGTACCGCGACGAGACCAACGACCAGGTAACCATCGATGCGGCCAACGCCATCAGGCAGTACGGTGTGGGCATTAAGTGCGCCACCATCACGCCCGACGAGGAGCGGGTGAAGGAGTTCAACCTCAAGCAGATGTGGAAATCGCCCAACGGTACCATCCGCAACATCCTCGACGGCACCGTCTTCCGCGAGCCCATTGTGATGGGCAACGTGCCCCGGCTGGTGCCGAACTGGACCGCGCCCATCTGCATCGGCCGCCACGCCTTCGGCGACCAGTACCGGGCCACCGATTTGGTGACCAAGGGCAAGGGCAAGCTCACGCTCACCTTCACGCCCGAGGACGGCGGTGAGGTGCAGTCCTTTGACGTCTACAACTTTCAGGGCGATGGCGTGGCCCTGGCCATGTACAACACCGACGAATCCATTCGCGGCTTCGCGCACGCCTGCTTCAACCAGGCCCTGATGAAAGGCTGGCCGCTGTACCTGAGCACCAAAAACACCATCCTCAAAAAGTACGACGGCCGCTTCAAGGACATCTTTCAGGAGATATTTGAGCAGGATTACCAGGCCAAATTCACGGAAGCCGGCATCACCTACGAGCACCGGCTGATTGACGACATGGTGGCCTCGGCCCTGAAATGGCACGGCAACTTCGTGTGGGCCTGCAAAAACTACGACGGCGACGTGCAGAGCGACACCGTGGCCCAGGGCTTCGGCTCGCTTGGCCTGATGACCTCCGTG
>JAYSZD010000552.1:0-9903 GCA_043738185.1 Hymenobacter sp.
GATAAGCGCGGGCGGCTGTCGGTGCTCTTTGGCTCCATTCTGCTCTATTCGCTGGCCAATCTGGCCAACGGCTTCGTGACGTCGGTGGAGCAGTACGCCTGGCTACGGCTCATTGCCGGCATCGGGCTGGCCGGCGAGCTGGGCGCGGGCATCACCCTGGTGAGCGAAAGCCTGCCCGCCGAAAAGCGCGGCTACGGCACCATGATAGTGGCTACCGTGGGCGTAAGCGGTGCCATGCTGGGCTACTGGGTGGGCGAGGCGCTGGGCTGGCGCAATGCCTACTTCGTGGGCGGTGGGCTGGGCCTGGCGCTGCTGCTGCTGCGCGTGAGCGTGTTCGAGTCGGGCATGTTTCAGCAGGTGCAGGCTCAAACGGCTGTGGTGCGCGGCAACTTCCTGAGCTTGTTCACCAACGGCGTCCGCCTGGGTAAGTACCTGCGCATTCTGCTGATTGGGGTGCCGCTGTGGTTTGTGGTGGGCATTCTGGTGACGCTGGCGCCGGAGTTCGGGCGCGAGCTGGGCCTCACGGGAGAAGTGACGGCCGGGCTGGCGGTGTTCTGGTGCTACTTCGGGCTCGTGTTTGGCGATTTTTTCAGTGGGGCGCTTAGCCAACTGTGGCGCTCCCGCAACAAGGCGCTGCAAGTGTTTCTGGGGTTTTGCGCCGGCATGGTGGCCATTTATCTGTTTGCCATTGAAGGGGCTACGCCCACGGTTTTCTACGCCGTATGCTTCGTGCTGGGGGTTTCGGTGGGGTTCTGGGCGCTGTTTGTGACGGTGGCCGCCGAGCAGTTCGGCACCAACCTGCGGGCCACCGTGGCCACCACGGCGCCCAATTTCGCCCGCGGCGCGGTGGTGGTGCTGGTGCCAGCATTCAAATATTTGAGCGGGGAGCTGGGCTTCGTGCCCGGTGCGGCCATTCTGGGCGGCGTGTCGCTGGCGGTGGCCTTTTGGGCCGTGAGCACCTTGCCCGAGAGCTATGGCAAAGACCTGGACTACGTGGAAGAATAGCGGGGGAATGGCTGCCGCAAACCCGGCCCAAGCATCTTATGGTCAGTTACATAACCCTCACCGGCCCTTGGCAACTTCCTGCTTCCGGAAGCACAATCCCCTGAAAACCTTGCTGAAAGCGCAACGTACACAGCCTACACTTAACGGGTTAACCCAACCCTTCCCATGAAAAAACTCATTGGTTTACTGGCCATTATGGCTGCCACGTCATTCGCGGCCCAGGCCCAAACCACTCCCCTTGCCACGGACCCCACCACCGTACCCCTCACAGCCGAGCAGCAGCAACAGCGCGCCAACGAGGCCAAAGCCGCTTATGAGCAGCAGAAAAGCCAAACCAGCAGCAGCGACCAGGCCGTGCGCGACAGCCGCAACCAGCTCAATGACACCAACAACCAGCAAAAAGACCTGAAGAAGCAGCTCAAAGAGCAGCGCCAGCAGGCAAAAGCGCAGAAGCAACAGCTTAAAGAGCAGCGCACTCAGGCCAAGGAAGCCAAAAAGCTGGAAAAAGCCGCCCGCGACCAGGCCAAAGCCGAAAAGAAGCGCGCCAAAGCCATGAAGTAACGAATCACGCTCGTTAGCGTTTATAAAAAACTCCGGCCCTGGCCGGAGTTTTTTTATTGCCTTTTTCGGCCACCGCGCCTGCTTTCACGCCCTCTGTCAACCCCTGCTTCCTATGGCTAAGCCTACTAAGAACACCATGATGTTTTACCCGTGGCACCATTTCGTGCTGCTCCCGCTGGCCTTGCTCATGGCCGGCTACGCCATTTTGCGCTATACCAAAGTGGCCGGCGACGACGACCAGATTGCGCGGCTCTGGTTTAGCGTGGCGGCCCTGGCGGTCATCGGCTTCGGGGTGCTGCTGATGCTGCGCCAGCATTACGCCTTGCAGCTGCAGGACCGTATTTGCCGGCTCGAAGTACGCCAACGGTATTTTGAGGTGAGCGGCCAACGCTTCGCCCCGCTCGAAGCGCAGCTCAGCCTCAGCCAGATTCTCAGCCTGCGCCTGGCCGGCGACGCCGAACTGCCCGCCCTGGCCCAGGCCGCCGCCGCCGAGAAGCTGTCCCCCAAAGACATTCAGGCCCGCATCACCGATTTCCAGTTCGATGCCATGCGCGTCTGATAACAATGGATAAATGGGTGAATGATTTTTGCCCCCACCCATTCGACCATCTATCCGTCTACCCATTCCCCCATTCACCCATTTACCCATTGCCGATGATTCTCTACAACGTCACCAGTAGCATTGAGCCCAGCGTGGCCGACCAATGGCTCGACTACATGCGCACCACCCACATGCCCGAGGTAATGGAAACCGGGTTTTTCATCAAAAGCCAGCTGTGCCGGCTGCTCAACGAAGAAGAAGACGGCATCACCTACGCCGCGCAGTACTATTGCCTTAGCCTGGAGCAGTTGGAAGAGTACCAGACCATCTGCGCCCCCGCGCTGCGCGCCGACATGGAAAAGCATTTTGCCGGCAAGTACGCCTCCTTCCGCACCGTGCTGGAAGTGCTGGAATAGCGTCGTTTTTGCGGGCCCGGCGGGGCACGAAAACGGCCCTGTTGCTGTTGAAATGCACTCTATGAAAAACATTATTTTCTTCGGCGACAGCCTTACCGCGGGCCACGGCCTGCCGGCGGCTGCCAGCTTTCCCGCTCTGCTTCAGCGCCGGCTCGACGAGCAAACGCTTCCTTACAAGGCTTACAACTACGGAGTGAGCGGCGAAACCAGCGCCGGCGGCCGGCAGCGCCTGGCTACGGTGCTGGCCCGGCACCCAGTCGACGTTTTCGTGCTGGCGCTGGGCGCCAACGACGGCATTCGGGGCATCGCGGTGCGCGAAACCTCCCACAACCTCCAGTTTATTATCGACGCGGTGCGCCGCCAGTACCCCGAGGCGCAAGTGGTGCTGGCCGGCCTGGAATTCCCCTTCGACCTGGGCCCGCTGGGTGGCCACCGCCTGGCCCACTACGCCACCGAATTCAAGGCCCTATTCCGCATGTTGGCCGATAAAAACAGCCTGCCCCTCGTACCCTTCCTGTTGCAAGGCGTGCTGGGCCGCCGCGAGCTGAACCTCGCCGACGGCGTACACCCCAATGCGGCCGGCCAGAAAATCCTGGCTGAAAACGTATGGCAGACTCTGGGCCCGCTACTGGTATCCCACTGATTGAACGACCTGCCCACCGAGCGCACGCGCCGGGGCGCGTTTCTAGCCGAACAGATTTCCCTGCACCGGTTGGGGGATGATGAATGGGGGCGGCACGGCGATACCCGTCAGCGCGCGCATCCTGTCCAAGAAGTAGGTGGCGAGGACAGGGGCGTGGCGCACGTCCTTCTGGTGAATGAAGAAGTAGATTTCGTGGATGCCCTGCGCCACCCAGGCGGCCAGGCGCTCGGCCCAGGCGTCGGCGCGCTGGTAGTCGGTGGGGTGCAGGCCATGGCCGTTGAAGCGGATGAAGGCCACGGGCGTGGTCAGGCGCAGGGGCAGCACGTCGCGCCGGCCGGCCACGTCGGTAATCACCAACGTTTTATTCAGCGCTTCGAAGGTGGCAAACACGGCGTCGGCCAGCACCCGGTCGGCAAACCAGCGGGGGTGGCGCAGCTCCACGGCCAACGGCACGGTTTCGGGAAAGTCGAGCAGAAAGCGCTCCAGGCGCGGCAGGTGCTCGGGGCCGAAGTGCGGCGGCAGCTGCAAAAAAGCCCAGCCCAGGTTCTCGCCCAGGCTTTCGTAGGCGCGGGCCATCGGCACCACCAGGTCGTCGGCCTGAAACAGCTCCCGCTCGTGGCTGATGCTGCGCGGCAGCTTGGGGCAAAACTTAAAGTCGGGCCCCACGGCGGCGCGCCAGCGGCGCACCGTGCCCGCGTCGGGAATGCGGTAGTGCGTGGTATTCAGCTCGATGCTATTGAACTGCTGCGCGTAATAGTGCAGGTAGTCGGGCTCCTTAATGCCGGCCGGGAAGTAGGTGCCCAGCCATTCCTTGTTGGTCCAGATGGGGCAGCCTACGCGCAGGCCGGCCGGGGCGGGCTGCGTGGCGCGGGCCCGCGCCAGCACCCGGGCCGTTTCGGGGTGGTCGGGCGGGAGCCGAAAATCAACGTAGCGTAAGTCGGGCAGACGGCCGAAATCCATGCCGCAAAGGTAGGGCCGCTCCGCCCGCCTGCCAGTGCCCTACTCCGCAAATACCATGTCGATGCACAGGGCCGCTGCCACAATCATGGCCCGAATGGGGTCCGTGGCCGGCACGGTGGGCTCGATGCTGATGACGTAGTTATCGGCCGATGTAAACAGCTCTTTGCCCAGACCCATCCACTTTTTGGTTACCAGTGCAATCTGCTCACCGGCGCGCAGAAACCGGTAGTCGAAGCTGGTGATTTTGCCCTCTACCGTGCAGATTATCTGCCCGTCAGCATCGAGCACGTCGAGCTTGCCGCCGAAGTTCAGCACGCGCTGCCGAAACGTGCCCACCAGTGCCTGGCGGCCATCGAACACCTGCACCGTGGAACGAAAAAATGAGACACCCCGCGTGAGGCGCAGCACCTCCTGCCCCACCCCGTCCTTCACCTCAATGGCAAACGGGGTCTGGGTTTTGTACTTCGTAAACCGGAACATTTTTGTGAAAAAGCCCAGGTTGGGCTCCCGGCACTCCAGCAGGGGCTGCTGCGACTCCAGGTCCAGAATGTCGTAGCTGTTGGCCGCTTTAAACATGCCGACATGCTCTTTCACCAGGAACTGGTTTTTAGTAAGAATTGGGTTCATTTGAAGTTGCGCTACAGTGGTAAGTAAGCTACAAGTATAGCGCAGTTCGGAGCCAGGGGGCAGGGCCGAACGGGTTCAGCTGCGGCGTCCCTCGTAAATTTCGCTCCGGCCGCCCCGTTGGCCGCGTCTTGGCGCCCAGCGGGGCAGTCCGCATTACCTGACTTCAAAAATGAAAGTATTACTAGTAGAAGACGACCCACAGGTGGCTTCGTTTGTGAAGAAAGGATTTGAGCACGAGGGCTACGAGCTGACCGTGGCCTACGACGGGCGCTCGGGCTGGTCGCTCTACCAGCGCCAGCCCTACGACATGGTGATTCTGGACGTGAACCTGCCCTACCTCGATGGCGTAGCGCTGTGCCAGCTCATCCGGGGGGGGCAGCACCGGGTACCCATCCTGCTGCTTACGGCCCTCGACAGCCTGGCCGACAAGGAAACCGGCTTCGCGGCCGGGGCCGATGACTACCTGGTGAAGCCCTTTGCCTTTCGGGAGCTGTTGCTGCGGGTGCGGGCCCTCACCAAGCGCTACGCCGAAACCAGCACCCCGCACCAGCTGCGACTCGCCGATTTGGAGCTGAACCTGGACGCCAAGATTGTGACCCGCGCCGGGCAACGCATCGACCTCACCACCCGCGAGTACTCGCTGCTGGAGCACCTGCTGCTCAATCAGGGCCGTATCGTGTCGCGGGTAGATATTGCCGAGCGGGTGTGGGAAGTGGATTTCGATACTACCACCAACATCATTGATGTGTATATCGGCTACCTGCGCAAGAAAATTGACCGGAATTTTACGCCCAAGCTCATCCATACCGTAGTAGGCATGGGCTATGTGATGCGGGCAGAGTGAGTTTCGGGGGCTGGGTTCGTCTGTCATCCTGATGTTACCTCTAAGCACCAAGCACCAAGCACCAAAAAAATGCTGATTCGCCACAAGTTGATGTTGCGCTTTACCCTGCTGGTGCTGGGCATTCAGCTGGGCCTTTCGGGGTTTGTGTACTATTTCAGCGCCAACACGCGGGCCCAGCGGTTTGACCACCGGCTGGCCAACAGCGCCACGCTGGCCGGCCGCCTGCTGGTGAGCACTCACAAGCTCGAAACCGGCCGCCTGGGCAGCCTGCACCGAGGCGACCTGCTCACGCTGCCCGGCGAAGAAATCAGCATCTACGGGCCCGATAACGCCCTGCGCTACAGCAGCGCCGACCATATCAACCAATCAATTAACCAGGCCCGGCTGGCCGGCATCGGGGCGGGCCAGCAGGTGCGCTACCCGGCCGAGGGCCGGCGCGAAACCATCGGGCTGGCTTTTCCGCAGGAAGCAAAGGCGAACTACTACCGCATAGTAGTATCGGCCGAGGACCGGGTGGGCCAGCGGCAGCAGCGGCAGCTGGGCCTGCTGCTGCTGCTGGCCAACGTGGGCGCCCTGCTGCTGACCATCGCGGCCGGGTGGTTTTTTGCCGGGGCGGCCCTGCGGCCCGTCACCCGCATCAGCCGGCAGGCGGAGCGCATTTCGGCGGCCAATCTGGGCCGCCGGCTGTCGGAAGGCAATGGGCGCGACGAGCTGGCCCAGCTCGCCCAGACGTTCAATACCATGCTGGGCGGGCTGGAACAGGCTTTTGAAGCGCAGCGCAGCTTCTTGTCGCACGCCTCGCACGAGCTACGTACGCCCCTCACGGGTCTCGTCGGCACCCTGGAAACGGCCCTGGAATACGATACTACGCTGCCAGAGGCCCGCCAAAGCATGGCCCAAAGCCTGGCCGCCGCTCGCCGCCTCGGTGCCCTCACCAACGGCCTGCTCAACCTGGCCAAGATAGATGGGGCGTTGCCGGCCTTTACCCCCGTGCGCCTCGACGAATGCCTGAACCAGGCCCTGGAGCTGGCGCGGGCCCAGTACCCCGGCCGCGAGTGGCGGCTGGCCTTCCAGGCCCTGCCCCCGGAAACCGAAGCCGACCTGTTTACCGTGTCCGGCAATGCTGAGCTGCTGACCACGGCCCTGTTCAACCTGCTCGACAACGCCGGCAAATACTCCGGCGGACCGGTGCGCCTGGACGTGGCCTATGCCGATGCGCAAACCCTACGCGTGGCCGTGGCCGACGACGGCCCCGGCCTCGCGCCCGAGGAGCTGGGGCACATTTTCGAGCCGCTCTACCGCACGGCCAATGCGCTGAGCCGCCCCGGCTACGGCCTGGGCCTGCCCCTGACGCAGCGTATTATTCAACGCCACGGCGGCCGGCTGGCACTGGCTTCGGTGCCGGGCCAGGGCACCACGGCCACGGTGTGGCTGCCGGCCACGCCGCTGTAGCGGGCGGCCCCCGGACGGGCTTTCTCATCTTTTCTCACACGCTTCTCATCTCGTTCTTAAGTCGGGACAAGTTCTTTGCTGCACGTTCCACTCTGGCGTGCTGCGCCCCGACTGCGATGCTGCGTTCTTTTCTCCGGTCCTTCAATTTGCCGGCCCTGCTGCTGGGCGGGGCACTGCTGCTCTCTTTTGGGCTGAACGTGCTGCTGCTGCGCACCCAGGCCGAAGCCATGCCCGACGACGACCACAACGAGCTGGCCTTCACCACCGCCGAGCTGCACCTGGCCCAGCGGCTGCTGCTGCAATGCCAGGGCCAGCAGCAGCGCCAGGATAGCCTGCTGGCCCGCCAGGCTGCCCCCATTCCCACGTCCGTGCCCGAGTCCCGCACTGCTTTTACTTCCACTCAATGAGCCTGTTTCGTTTGCAACCCCGCCCAACTTTCTTTTCCCGACTCCTGCCGCTGAGCGCCTTGGCCCTGGCTGTTGCGCTCAGTGGCTGCTCCGTCGATGGCAAAAACCCCGAAAAAGCGGCCGTGCCGGATGTGCTGCCAGTGGTCACGCTTAAAGTTTCGGAGCAGGACTTGTTTCACGATTACGTGGCCGACGTGCAGGCGGTGCGCAACGTGGAAGTGCGCGCCCAGGTGGCGGGCTTTCTGGAGCAGATTTTTGTGGATGAGGGCCGGCCCGTGAAGAAAGGACAGCCCTTGTTCCGACTGAATGCCAGCGCTTTTCAGAACAAGCTGAGCCAGGCCCGAGCGGCCGTGGCCAGTGCCCGGGCCCAGGCCAGCGCAACCCGCGTGGAGCTGGAGCGCGTGCGGTTGCTGGTGCAGAAAAATATTATCGCCAAAACCGAGCTGGCCCTGGTGGCAAGCAAGGTGAAAGACGCCGATGCCCGCGTGGCCGACGCCCGCGCCGGGGAGGCCGCCGCTCGCCTCAGCCTGAGCTACACGCTGGTGCGCGCCCCTTTTGACGGCATCATCGACCGGATTCCGCTCAAGATGGGCAGCGTGGTGGAGGAAGGCACGCTGCTAACCACTGTCTCGGATTTGCACGAAGTGTACGCCTACTTCAACGTGGGCGAAAGCGAGTATCTGCAGTACGTGAAGGCCCGGCAGAAGCACCCCGAGCGCCACTCCGACTCGGTGCGCCTCACGCTGGCCGATGGCTCGGCCTACCCGCAGATGGGCCGCATCGAAACCACCGAGAGCGAGTTCAACCCCAACACCGGCTCGCTGGCGTTTCGGGCGCGCTTTGCCAATCCCAAGCGCATGCTCAAGCACGGCGCATCGGGCCGCATCCGCCTCACCAACACCTTGCCCTCGGCCCTGCTGCTGCCCCAAAAATCGGTGTTCGAGATTCAGGACCAGAACTACGTGTACGTGGTGGACAAGACCGGCGCGGTGCACATGCGCAGCTTCACGCCCCAAACCCGCACCGGCAACTTCTACGTGGTGAAGGAGGGCTTGAAAGCGGGCGACCAGGTGGTTTACGAAGGCGTAGCCGGCCTGAAAGACGGCCAGAAAATCTCGCCCCGGCCCGTGCATCTGGACTCTTTATTAGCTGTTAGCCAATAGCTAACGCGAACTATCGGCTATTGTAATCATCACGAAATCATTTGCGAAAATTCCGTCATGCTTCGCTGCGCTCTGCATGACGGAATTTTCTCTTTTCACTTCGCAATGAGTACAACCGCTTCCTCTTCAACTTAAAAAAAGCTAACAGCTGACAGCTATTGGCTAACAGCTAATAGAAAACTTCCATGTTCAATATCTTCATTCGCCGGCCGATTTTGTCGCTGGTTATTTCGGTGTTTTTGGTGCTGCTGGGCGGGCTGGCTTTGGTGACGCTGCCCATCACGCAGTTTCCCGACATTGTGCCGCCCTCGGTGACGGTGACGGCCAAGTACACCGGCGCCAACGCCGAGGTGTGCGCCAAGGCCGTGGCCACGCCGCTGGAACGCGCCATCAACGGCGTGCCGGGCATGACCTACATGAACTCGGTGAGCTCCAACAACGGCGTGACGCTGATTACGGTGTTCTTCGAGGTGGGCACCGACCCCGACCTGGCCGCCGTGGGCGTGCAGAACCGCGTAACGACCATTCTCGACGAGCTACCCGAGGAGGTAATTAAGGCCGGCGTGACCACTGAGAAGGAGGTAAATTCCATGCTGCTCTACCTCAACATCACGAGCGACGACAAGGCGGCGGGCGAGAAATTCATCTACAACTTCGCCGACATCAACGTATTGCAGGAGCTCAAGCGCATCAACGGCGTGGGCTTTGCCGAAATCATGGGTTCGCGCGAGTATTCCATGCGGGTCTGGCTGAAGCCCGACCGCATGGCGGCCTACGAGGTGGGCACCGAAGAAGTAATTGCCGCCATCCGGGCCCAGAACGTGGAGGCAGCGCCCGGCAAATCGGGCGAAAGCTCGGGCGCGGGCACGGCCCGGTCCATGCAATACGTGCTGCGCTACACGGGCAAGCTGTTCGAGCCCGACCAGTACCGCAACATCGTGGTGCGGGCCAACGCCGACGGCTCGGTGCTGCGCCTGCGTGAGGTGGCCAACGTGGAATTCGGCTCGCTCACCTACGGCATGTCGTCGAAGACCGACGGCAAGCCTTCGGCGGCCATCATGCTCAAGCAGCGCCCCGGCTCCAACGCCTCGGAGGTGATTGCCAACGTGAAAACCCGCATGGCCGAATTGCAGGCCACGAGCTTCCCACCCGGCATGAAATACAGCATTGCCTACGACGTGTCGCGCTTTCTCGACGCGAGCATTCACGAAGTATTGGTGACGCTGCTGGAAGCGTTTTTGCTGGTTTTCGTGATTGTGTACCTCTTTTTGCAGGACTGGCGCT
>JAYSZD010000553.1:0-3748 GCA_043738185.1 Hymenobacter sp.
GCGGCGCGGGCCAGCAGGCCGGGCTCGTCGATGTTGGAGCCGATGAGGCAGACCAGGGCCGCTTTCTCGACAGTTACGTTCTCGTATTTGGCCTCCAGGGCCGCCAGCCGCTGCGGCTTGAGGTCCTTTTCCCAGATAAGCAGCGAGATGCTATTGGCGCTGGTGGCCTTGAAAATGTAGCTCACCCCGAGGTCGTAGAACACCTGCATCAGGTGCAGGTCGAAGCCGGCCGCGCCCACCATCAGCGGGTCGTGAATGTCGATGATGACCACATTAGGAGTGCCGGTGATGACTTCGATGCGCTTGGTGGGCGAGATGTAGTCGCGGGTAATGAGCGTGCCGGGGTGCGCGGGCTCGAAGGTGTTTTTGATGCGCAGGTCGATGGCGTTTATCTCCAGCGGCTTCGAGGCTTTGGGGTGAATGGCCTCCATGCCCACGTCGGCGAGCTGGTCGGCCACGTCGTAGTTGGTGAAGCCCACAGGGCGGCAATTATCCAGGCCCACCAGGTTGGGGTCGGCGGAGCAGAGGTGGTATTCTTTGTGAATAATGGCCTCGCCGGGCCGCACGGCCACGGCTATCTTACTGAAGGTAACCTCGGAATACCCGCGGTCGAACTCCCGCATGATGCCCTCGATGCCCTTGGTGTAGCCAGTGGCCACACAGATGGTTTCGGCAAACGCAATGCCGGCAAACGTCTGTTTGATGCGCTCATCAATGGTCAGGGCCCGGGCATCGTCGAAGCCGCTCAGGTCGACCAACGTGGCGTTCACGCCGCGGTTTTGGAGGATGTTGACGGAATTGAAGGCCGAGTGCGCCTCCCCTATCGAGGCCAGGATTTCGCGGGCCGCCTGCAGGATGTTGGTGCTGTTGACGTAGCCCGAGGCCAGCACGTTGGTCAGGCTGTCGAGGTAGGTTTGGGCCTGGTCGATACGCTGCTGAATGAAGGCATCGGCCACGGCCAGGTTGAGGCCCAGGGGTTCGTAGTGGGTGTTCAGCTCCTTCAGCTTCACGGCCACGTCCTGCAGCGCCGCCCTAAACTCCTGGTGCTGGGTGATGCGGTGGTACACGCCGGGCGCGCCGGTTTTCTTGTTTTCCAGCAGCCAGTTGGTGACGTTGGCGTAGGCCGACACCACAAAAATGCGGTTGTATAATTCCGGGCCGCTACGGCCGTGGAAGATGATGTTGTCGAGGACGTCGGCGAAGGCGGTCATGGAAGTGCCGCCGATTTTTTCTACTGTGAGCATGTATAGGTGGTCGCCCTCCGCGCCGCAACCTCACCCCCGGCCCCTCTCCAAAAGAGAGGGGAGCCACGGCGGCGCGGATTAGCCAGAATGAGCTCTTGTAAAAATGCGAAGGTCGTTTGAGCAAATCAATGCTCAAACGACCTGCAAGGTAAAATCAGAAACCAGGAAAAGTGCTTAAATATCGGGCCGTCGTGGCTCCCCTCTCTTTTGGAGAGGGGCCGGGGGTGAGGTTGCGGCGCGGAGGGCGACCACCTACTGCACCTTCTCATTGCCATAGGAAATCATGTTCGTAAGCAGACGAAACGCGCCGGGCACGCCCGCCGGCAGCTCCCGAAACAGCGAGAGGCCCGTATAAATGTAGTGGCCCTTGCCATAGTCGGCCACCAAAATGGCGCTTTCCTTGGCTTTCTCGCCGGGGTCGGCGCTGCTGATGACGGTTTGGTACCGAGGGTCCCAGGAACTGGGGTAGTAGAGGCCCTGCTCCTGCACCCAGCCCTGGAAATCCTGGGCCGTGAGTTTGTTGGGGAAGTTGAGCAGGGCGTGCTTGGGCTGGAGGAAGGTGACGGGCGCATCTTCCACGGTCACCCGGTCGCTGCTCAGCTTCATGGGGTACGGGCCGATTTCGGGCATGACGGTGCCGCGGGCCACGGTGTACTGCACGATGACGTTGCCGCCCTGCTCAATGTACTTGAGGATTTCGGGCTGCTGGGTTTTGAGACGCTCCACCGTGTTGTAGGCGCGCACGCCCACCACGAGGGCGTCGTATTTCCGGAGATTTGTTGTCGTCAGGTCCTGGGGTTCAACCAGCGTCACAGTGTAACCGATTTGGCGCAGGGCGTCGGGCACTTCGTCGCCGGCGCCCATGAGGTAGGCCACGTTCTGGCCGCGCCGCTTCAGGTCGAGCTTCACCAGCGGGGCCACGGCCTCGGGGAAGAGGAACTGCGTGGGGATGTGCGGGTACACAATGGGCTGGATGCCGCGCGCGTACTGCTGGCCCTCTACCGTGGCGGTGGCGCGCAGCTCGGAGTGGCCGGCCGCGGCCCCGGCGCCGGGCTGCACCTGGAAATCCACGGTCAGCTCCTGGTCTTTGGCGGCGAGGGTGAAGGGCACGGTGGCGGGCTCGCACTTCCAGCCGGCAGGCAGGGCCAGGGCCAGGCTGCCGCTCACCCCGGCGCGCCCGGCGCGGAGGGTGACGGGCACGGTCTTGGGCTGGTTGTCGGCGAAGACGTACGAGCGGGCGGGCGGCAGGTTCACCATTACGGGCGGCACCACGGCCAGCGGCTGGTAGAGTTCGCCCAGCACGGGGTCGGTGTGCTTGTATTGGACTGGAAGGTTGAAATAAGACCACGCCCCCTTGACCATCATTGCGAACGTCAACTCAACGGCGGGAGGATTCTCCGGCCTCCCTATCCCCTCTTGCCGCAACAAAGGGCTAATTTCTCCCGCCCCGTTTGGCATCCGCGCCGGAAGGATGGTATCGGGCACCGCATACATCCCTACGCTGCCCGATTGCCTTAGCCAATACGGTTGACTAATAGGCTCCTTTTTAGGGATGCGTAAGGTTATCGTTTTCGTAAAGGCCGATTGGGATGGGATGCCTGGAAAAGCTTCAGCGGAGCTGACACTGGGCACGCCTACTTTTTGGGCGTTGAATAGCGAATCCTGCTCCCGATAAGCCGTCCGCAAACCCAAGAATTTCACGGGGATGCTTGAACGATTGACGGCGTCAATCTTCACATTAATGATGCTTCCCGGGGTGGCGGTGGCGATATCTGTAGTTGCGTCCAGATACAAGCCTGCGCAAGCTGCAATGAGGTTGTTGATTTCCCGGGTCTTCTCCAAGCACCAGAAAGCCACATTTTTATCTTTTTGTCCTTCATCTGTATCGGGATACTGGACCCCACCAACGGCGGCCCGCACCTTCAGCAGCCCCGCCACGCTGGCACTCGGGTTGCTCGGGTCATACTTCCGAATCACCTCCTCAATGAGCTTGCCCACGGCCGCGCCGCCGGGCACTCGGTTCCAGGTCTGGTCCACGCCGTCGAACAGGTCTTTGGTGGCCTTCTCCCCTTTCAGCTGCTGGAAATACTCCAGCGCCTCGCCCCGCTGGGCGGCCGAGCCGAAGCCCTGGCTGCGGTGGTTGCTGCGGCTGCGGGCCGCGATTTCGCCGTAGCTCTGGCCCAGCAGCGGGTTGTAGCCGCCGGCGTCGAGCTTGAGGTAACCGGCCATGTCTTCGCCGGGCTTCACGAAGAAGCTGCCGGTGTTCCAGAACAGGCGCTTGGGCTGCCAGGCTTGCACGTATTTGAGCTGTTCGGGAAAGCGCTTGGGGTCGCCGGCGGCATCATAGGCTTCGGCGGCGAGGATGGCGCTGGCGGTGTGGTGGCCGTGGCCGCCGCGGCCGTCGGTAGGGAAGCGGGTGATGAGCACATCGGGCCGGCGCTGGCGGATGACCCACACCATGTCGGCGAGCACCTGCTCCTTGTCCCAGATGCGGAAGGTTTCCT
>JAYSZD010000554.1:0-1543 GCA_043738185.1 Hymenobacter sp.
CCGGCGTGAGCCGCTCGTTTTAAAGCGTTGCTTAAGGTATCTTTGGGAGAAGTGACGAACGTTGATTTTCTGCCAATGAACTTGCATACATGGGGTTGAAACAAGAGGAATGCTCTAACGCTCACAAGCAGTCAGGTCCGTTGTTGCACGGCTGGGTAAGTGCGATACTGGCCGTGCTGGCGGCTATTGGTACTGCCCACGCGCAAGGCCCGGCACGTTCTACGCCTCAGGCCAAAATGGCCCCGATGTTGCAAGCCGCAGCTGCGCAAAAAGCCGTGCGCACCGTGCGTGTGCGCGTGACCGACAAAGCGGCTTTCGAGCAGTGGGCGCACCAGCAGCTGCCGGCCGCGCGGGTAGCGCAGCCGACATCCTCCGTTAATATTTTAACCGTGACGGGCCTCCCGGCCGCCGCCATTGCCAGGCTGGCGGCTTGCTCGTTGGTATCCTTCGTTGATGTGGCCGACCGACCGGCCCGCACCGAGCGGCAGCTGAACAATTCGGACCTCTCGGTGAATGCCATCGCGGTGGTGCAGGCGCGATTTCCGCAGCTCAGCGGGCAGGGCCTGACTGTTTCGGTGAAGGAGCTGCCATTTGACCCTAATGACATTGACTTTAAAGGCCGGGTAGTGAGCCCGGCGAATTTTCCGGGTCCGTCGTCCCCCCACGCCACCGACATGGCTACGCTCATTGGCGGAGCCGGTAATTCTCACCCCAAAGGCCGGGGCGTGGCGCGGGAAGTTCGGTTGACCACCTCAAATTTTGCCCGCCTGCTGCCCGACGATGGCGCGCAGCTGGCCCAGAACGGAATATCGGTGCAAAACCACTCCTATGGGGTTGCCATCGAGAATTATTATGGTCTGGAAACCGAGGAATATGACCGACAGCTACAGCAGTTTCCAGCCCTGCTGCACGTTTTTTCCTCGGGTAATTCCGGGGTGCTGACCAGTACCGAAGGCCCCTACGCGGGCATCGCGGCCGTGGCGAACGTGACGGGCCAGTTCAAGATGTCAAAAAATACGCTCACCGTGGGCGCCACCGTCCCGTCGGGGCAGGTGTCTTCGCTGAGTTCCCGAGGCCCGGCGTATGATGGCCGCGTGAAACCAGAGCTGGTGGCCTACGGCGAAGGCGGCTCCTCCGAATCGGCGGCGTTGGTGTCGGGTATCAGCCTGCTGTTGCAACAGGTGTACCGCGACGGCAACGGCGGTGCGCTGCCCACCGCAGCGCTGGTGAAAGCCGTGCTTCTCAACAGCGCCAACGACCTGGGCCGCCCGGAAGTCGATTTTATTAGCGGTTTTGGCCAGGCTGATGCCCTGGGTGCCATCAATACAATGCGCGACCAGCGGTTTTTTACGGCGGGTACTTCGCAGGGCAACGAGCAAGTGTTCACCATTATAGTGCCAGCGGGCCAGCAGCAACTAAAGGCCACCTTGGTCTGGAACGACCCGGCAGCGTCCGCCGGCGCCGCCCGCGCCCTTGTCAACGACCTGGACCTGGAGCTGGTATCGCGCACCACTGGTCAGCGCTGGCGGCCCTGGGTGCTTAG
>JAYSZD010000555.1:0-1542 GCA_043738185.1 Hymenobacter sp.
GAGGCGATGTGGCACGATACCCACGACGAACGCTACAAAGTCTGCCCGCTGCTCAAGCGCCAGGCCCTGCGCGGTGAACCATTTAATCACGGATTCGTCGAATTATAGCGGATTTCACGGATTTCGTGGACGATTTACGGCAGGGGCTTTTGGTGATAATCAAAAAGAGGCTTGCCGATTGGCAAGCCTCTTTTACGGTCAAACTCCGATTAATAATCGTCCACAAAATCCGCTAAATCCGTGGTTAATCCGACGAATCCGTGATTTATTCTACCGTTACCGATTTAGCCAGGTTACGGGGCTGGTCCACGTTGCAGCCGCGCAGCACGGCAATGTGGTAGCTCAGCAGCTGCAGCGGCACCACCGATACCAGTGGCATGAGAATTTCGCTGGTGTGGGGTACTTCAATCACGAATTCGGCCATGGCTGGAATCACGGTGTCGCCCTCGCTCACGATGGCGATGATGCGGCCTTTGCGGGCCTTCACTTCCTGAATGTTGCTCACCACCTTCTCGTATGAACTGTCGCGGGTGGCAATAACCACCATCGGCATGTTCTCGTCAATCAGGGCAATGGGGCCGTGCTTCATCTCGGCGGCCGGGTAGCCTTCGGCGTGGATGTAGCTGATTTCCTTGAGCTTGAGCGCGCCTTCCAGGGCCACGGGGAAGTTGTAGCCCCGGCCCAAGTACAGGAAGTTGGTAGCATCCTTGAACTCCTCGGCAATTACCTGAATCTGGGCGTCCAGCTCCAGCGCCTTCGTCACTTTGGCCGGAATGGTGTCCAGCTCCACCATCAGCTCGCGCAGCTTGGTGTCGGTAATTGTACCGCGCTTCTGGCCGATAATCATGGCCAGCAGCGTCAGCACGGTCACCTGCGCCGTGAAGGCTTTGGTCGAAGCCACCCCAATCTCGGGGCCGGCGTGGGTGTAGGCGCCCGCGTCGGTAGCGCGGGCAATGCTGCTGCCCACCACGTTGCACACACCAAAAATAGTGGCTCCCTTGCTCTTGGCCAGCTCAATGGCCGCCAACGTATCGGCCGTTTCACCGCTCTGCGAAATCGCAATCACGATGTCGCGCTCCGTGATAATCGGGTTGCGGTAACGGAATTCGGAGGCATACTCCACTTCTACCGGAATGCGGGCCAGGTCCTCAATCAGGTACTCGGCTACTAGGCCGGCGTGCCAGCTCGTGCCGCAGGCCACGATGATGATGCGTTGGGCGTTGATAAACTTCTGCTCGTAGGCCCGGATGCCACCCATGTTCAGGTGGCCAGCTTCCAGCTCCAGGCGGCCGCGCATCGAATCGAGAATCGAGCGGGGCTGCTCAAAAATCTCCTTCAGCATGAAGTGCGGATAGCCGCCCTTCTCAATGGATTCAAGCTCCATCTCCAGCTTCTGAATGTACGGAATCTGGCTCACATCCTCGCGGCTGCGAATGTCCAGCTGCCCGTCGCGAATCACCGCGATTTCGTAGTCATTCACTTACACCACCTCGTTGGTGTACTCGATGATGATGCGTTGGGCGTTGATAAACTTCTGCTCGT
>JAYSZD010000556.1:0-3740 GCA_043738185.1 Hymenobacter sp.
GAATTCCAGAACGGGCTTTTTCTATTAGCTGGTTTTAGCAGCTCGCGGGGGGCTTGCTATAGTTTTACACCAAATTTCTGCCCGACGCCTTCCAAGTCCTTTATTACCGCGTCCAGCAGCGGAATACCACCGAGCAGACGCACGGCGGCCATTTCACGCTCCGGGTCGCCAGGAATAAGGATTTTTTTGCCCTTCATGGCGTGCGCGTTGCGGAAAGTGCTAATCCAGTTGTCCATGTGGGCTTTGAATTCATCGGCGGGCCGGAATGCATCGACGCGCATGGCCCCGAAAAAGTGGCCCAGGCCCTGGCCCACGGGGTCGGTGGGGGGCTGCAGGAAAGCTACAAACGGCGGCACCCACGGCCCGTAGTTGGCGCCCGAAAGCACGGCCGAAAAAATGTCGACTACCGCGCCCAAGGCGTAGCCCTTGTGCGAGCCCGTGGCGCCGCCTAAGGGCAGCAGGGCGCCGCCATTTTTCACGGCGTTGGCATCGGTTGAGGCGCTGCCATCGGCGTTCTGCACCCAGCCTTCGGGCACGGGCAGCTGCTTGCGCTGGGCAATTTCCAGCTTGCCGTTGGCGGCGGTGGTAGTGGCTAGGTCGGCCACAAAATCGGGCTGCTCGCCGGCGGGCACGGCCACGGCAATGGGGTTGGTGCCCAGCAGGCGGTCGAGCGAGTGGGTGGGCGCCACCAGGGGCGAGGCGTTGGTCATGGCCACGCCTATCATGTCGTGGGCCAGGGCCAGCATGGCGTGGTAGCCTGCTATGCCGAAATGGTTGGAGTTTTTAACGGAAACCCAGCCGGTTCCCACTTGCCGGGCTTTTTCGATGGCCACGCGCATGGCTTTGGGGCCCACCACGAGGCCAAGGCCGCCGTCGCCGTCTACTACGGCCGTGCTGGGCGTTTCGTAGGTCACGCCCACTCTGGGAGTGGGGTTGATGCGGCCCGCTTCCCAGAGGCGCACGTAGCCTACCAGCCGGGCCACGCCGTGCGAATCGATACCGCGGAGGTCGGCTGCGAGCAAGGTCTCGGTGGCGAGGGTGGCGTCGTCTTCGGGGCAGCCGATGCTGCGAAAAACGGCCTCGGTGAAGGTGAAAAGCTGGTTGTAGGAAAACGTCATGGGGGGAGGTTAAGTAGTTGGCCCCAAGCCTTAAGCTACGAGCCGCAAGCTCGGGGCTACTCTGCGAAGCTTCACGGAAATCCGATGTGCATTTCCTCTTGGATTAGTGCCTAAACGGCGAGCATTTCCGCCAGCAAGCCTTCTTTAAGGGCGAAGGCCGAGGTGCGGATACGGGTGATTTCAGAAATGCCCAGCACAAAGTCGATGAGTACCGCGGCTACTACCAGCATATTGGCCCGCATGGGCAGGATGCCGGGCAAGGCCGCTCGTTGCTCGTGGTTGCCACTCAGCAGGTGGCAGTAGCTAGCTTGGAAGCTGCTCACCAGTAGCTCCGTGTAAGGAGGCAGCTCAGATTCGGCGCGCAGCCGGCCCAGCTGCATGTCGGCCAAGCTGTCGAAGCTGCCCGAGGCGCCGACCAGGCCCACTGGCTTGTAGCGCTGCACGGCTTCGAGCAGCGGGTCGAGTGCGGCGCGCAGGTACTCCTGCTCGGCCGCTACGGCTGCGGCCGGAAAAATGCCGCTCGGGTCCGGAAAAAAACGGTCGAGCAGGCGCTGGGCTCCGATTTCAAAGCTCTGCTTCCAGAAAATGGTGGTTTGCGTGGCAATAATAAATTCCACAGAGCCGCCGCCGATGTCCATAATCAAGTTTGGCTCCGAGCCCAGCGCTACGGCTTGGCGCACGCCGGCGCAAATCAGCTCTGCCTCCCGCTCGCCAGCAATAACGTCGACCTGAATGCCGGTTTGGGCGAAAATATCGCGCACCAGGTCGGGGCCGTTGCTGGTCACGCGCATGGCGCTGGTGGCCGTGGCGCGGGTTTCGGTCACTTGGTGCAACTCGATTTCCTCCTTGAATCCCGCCAACGTATGTAGGGCACGAGCGTAAGCTTCGGGCGCGATGACGCCCTGGCTGATGCCGCCTTCGCCCAGGCGCACGCCGGCTTTGGTGCGCAGCAGGGTCGTGGGCTTTTCGCCGGGCTGGGTTGGCATCTCCACAATGAGCAGGTGGAAGGTGTTGGTGCCGAGGTCAATGAGGGCGAGGCGGCGAAGAAGGGCGTGCATTTAATGAATGTTTTACTCTTCTCTCATCCTGAGCGCAGCGAAGGACCTTGGCACGTTCCAACGGTTTTGGCGTGATGAGGTCCTTCGCAAGCTCAGGATGAGAGAAAAAATTAATTAGCAAACCGGCAGAAGGTGCCCAGCGGCAGCTTGCGTTGGCCGGCGTCGTGCAGGTAAATCTCGCCCAACTCCCGCACCGCTTTCGGGCCCGGAAAGATGGCCGTGGTCAGGTTGTCCAGAATCAGGGCCGAGAAGCCAAGGGAGTACAAGTTCACCACGAAAAAATGGTCTTCCGGGTCCAGCAGCTGTTGGCTGAGCTTGAGCATTTCATTCAGCTCGTCTTCGAGCTGCCACTTTTCACCGTTGGGGCCGCGGCCGTAGGCGGGCGGGTCGAGAATGAGGCCCTGGTACTTGCTGCCGCGCTTCACTTCGCGCCGCACGTACTTCATGGCGTCCTCCACCAGCCAGCGCACGCCGTCGAGCTGGCTGGCCTCCATGTTGTCGCGGGCCCAGAAGTTCACCTGCTTCACCGAATCGAGGTGCGTGACGTCGGCGCCGGCGGCGCGGGCGGCCAGCGTGGCCGCGCCCGTATAGGCAAACAGGTTGAGTACGCGCGGCAGTTTGGCCCGGCGCAGGCGCGTCTGGTTGTAGATAAACTGCCAGTTGGGGTCCTGCTCCGGAAACAGGCCCACGTGCTTGAACGAGGACAGGCCCAGGCGGAACTTCAGCTTCAAGCCATCGGGCCGCTCATAGCCAATTACCCACTGCTCGGGCATGTCGGGCTTAAGGCGCCACTGGCCCTTTTCGGTGCTGCCAGGGGCGCGGGCGAAGGCTGCGTCGGCCTTTTCCCATTCTTTCAGGGGCAGATGCGGGTCCCAGATGGCCTGGGGCTCGGGCCGGGCCAACACGTACTTGCCGAAACGTTCCAGCTTCTGAAAGTTGCCGCAGTCGATGAGCTCGTAGTCGGGCCAGGGCGAGGTGGTGAGAAAGTCGTACATAGGATGTGCAAAGGTAGGGGCCGTGCCCGGCAGGGCCCATGGTGCTGGCGCTTAGCCGGAGCCTTTTAAAGTTTGGGACCGTATAGCACAGCAATCAGCATAGGGTCAGGCCGGTTTGTCGAATAATACCGATTACCCCGATGTTTACCCCCTAGCTTTAGCAGATGTCAAAGGTTCTTGCCCCCTGGAAAACCTGTCTCCTCGCCTGCGTGCTGCTGCTGACGGCCTGCTCGTCGCCAGCCCAACAGCCCGAAGCCCTGGCGTCGGATTCCACCACCGGACCCCTTACCCCGCGCCGCGAAGTATCGGAAGTACCCCGGCGGGGCCGCGTGCTCGACCGCAACGACTCCGTGCTGGTGGCCACCCGGTCGCAGTTTGTGCTGAGTTTGCCGCGCCGCGCCCCGCTTGATACCGTTGCCTTGGGCCGACTGTTGGGCTGGGGCCCGGTGGCCACCAAAGAGCGCATTGCCGCCGCTCTGCCTTACGAAGAAGCCCCCGCCGGCTATCCGGTGCACCTGCTGCTGACCAGTGCCGAAGCCGCTCGCGTGCGCCGCCATCGTTCCGAATGG
>JAYSZD010000557.1:0-3729 GCA_043738185.1 Hymenobacter sp.
GTACGACAGCTTGCGGCAAAAAACAGCAGCAAGCAGGGGAACAAACGGAAGAGCAGCTTCATAGGTACAAAGGTAACCAAAGGCCCACGGCCACAAGAAAATGGATATTCTGCACTAATCCAGTCCCTCCCACTCGGCCAGGAACTGGGCTACGAAGCCCTCCATGTAGCGGTGGCGGCTGGCGGCTACTTGCCGGGCCGCATCGGTATTGAGCCGGTCCTGGAGATGGAGTAGCTTCTCGTAGAAGTGGTTGAGGGTGGGAGCGGCGTTCTTTTGGTAACTGGCAAAGGAATCGTGCAAAACCGGCGGCACGGC
This sequence comes from Hymenobacter sp., assembly GCA_043738185.1. Lineage (GTDB taxonomy): Bacteria > Bacteroidota > Bacteroidia > Cytophagales > Hymenobacteraceae > Hymenobacter. The sequence goes on from JAYSZD010000557.1 coordinate 316, forward strand.
CGGGTCGTGCAGCGGGCGGCCCTTGTGGCCCCCGTAGGCAAAAGCGCGGGCAATACCAATGGCGCCGATGGCATCCAGCCGGTCGGCGTCCTGCACCAGCGCGGCCTCAATCGAAGAAACGGGCGTAGCCACGCCCGCCCCTTTGAATGACACTTCGCGAATGACGGTTTCAACGCGCGCGATTACATTTTCGGACGCGGCCTGGCTGTGCAACCACGCGCGGGCAGCACGCGGCCCGGCCTCGTAGTCCCCTTCGTGAAACTTCCAGTCGGCAATATCGTGCAACAGCGCAGCCAGCTCCGTCACCAGCGGGTCGGCTTCGGGCGCAACAGCGGCCAGCCGCCGAGCCATCAGCCACACCCGTCGGATGTGGGCCCAGTCGTGCCCGCTGCCTTCATCAGCAAATTTCTGCTCAATGAAATGAGCGGTTGCCGGTATCAAGTCCATAGAATCGGAGGATTAATAAGGAATGGGAAAGCAGCAGCTAATATCTTGTTCAATTTTCGATAACCGGCAACACTTTCCGGGCATTCAGCGTCGCGCCAGCACTCGCAATAACCACTAAAGCCACCGCCAACCATTGCGTGAAAGAAAGCTGCTCGTGCAGGAAAATCAGCCCACATACCGCTGCCATAGCCGGCCCCAGGCTCATCAACACGCTAAACGTGCGGCTGGAGAGCTTACGAAGCGCGTTCATCTCCAAGGTAAAAGGAATAGCGCTCGAGAGCAGGGCCAAGGCAAGCCCGGAAACCAGCAACGCCGGCGTGAGACGGGCTAATCCGCCCCCGGCAATGGTAACGGGCAATACGGTGAGGGTAGCGAAAAACATACCAGTTGCGACAACTGTCGGGCCGGGAATCAGCTGGGAAACCCGCCCGCCCAGTACGATATAAGCCGCCCAGCATGCCCCCGCAAGTAAGGCAAACAGGCTACCCAGCAAATCCAGCCCATAGCCATCCCAGGGAGCAATCAGGGCGATACCGCTGCCGGCCAGCACCACCCACACAAAGTCCAAGACCCGCCGCGAGCTGCTCACCGCCAGCAGCAACGGCCCCATGAACTCCAGCGTCACGCACAAGCCCAGGGGTACGCGAGCCAGCGCTAAGTAAAAAAACAGGTTCATGGCGCCCAGCACCACCCCGTATGGAATGATGGCGCGCCACTGCGGGCCCGTCAGGTTGCGGAGGCCGGGCCGAAATACGGCCAGTAGCATGAGAGCCGACAGCCCGACGCGCAGCCCGGCTGCGCCCGACGGGCCAACGGCCGGAAAAAGCCCTTTGGCCATAGCCGCCCCGGCCTGCACGCTCAGCGAAGCCAGCAACAATGAGGGAACGGGCGGCAAGGCATCCAGCCAATTTTTGCGCATCACGAAGCGGAGCTAAACCAAACAGACCCCAGAACTCGCCACCGTTTCCGGCCCGGCGACTTTTGGGGTCTGCTTCTCACATTGAGCCTCCTGCCGGGATCGAACCAGCGACCTACTGATTACAAGTCAGTTGCTCTACCAGCTGAGCTAAGGAGGCGTTGAGGTGCCACAAAAGTACGCAGGCAAACCGTTTTTGCCAGCCTTCCCGGCCGTTTATATCACAAAAAAGCCCGACACTCTTCGTGTCGGGCTCCTCTAAAATGGGTAAGCTACTGATTCTGAACCAATGTTAGCTGCGAATCATTTTCAACTGCTTTTTCAATATTTCGATGCGCGACTGGCCTTCGGCAATGCGCCCCTCGTATTCCTGACGAAGCTGCGCCGCGTTTTTGGAACGAGCGAAGAAGGCCAGGTTAGTTTGCAGGGTGGAATGGTCGTTTTCCAACTCATTGATTTCCTTGCGCAATGCCATTTCCTTGCGCGTAAGCTGCTGTTGCGCCTGCGGGCGGGCTTTTAACCGCGCCACTTCGGCCTGAAACAACAGCTCGGTGCGGTCGACATACGCCAGGCCGGGTACTTGGTCGAGGTATTTGCCCAGATGGCTTAGCAGCTGCTCTTCGCTGCGGTCGGAAGTACCGGAACCAGCACCCGCGTCGGTGGAGTCAAATTCAACTCCCCAACCGGCAAGCAGTTCGCGGAAGCCTTCCAATGAGCCGGGGTTGTCGGCAGAAAGGGCATTGACTTGTTCGGCAATCCTCTCGAGGTGGGTGGTTTGCTCCACCGACGAAAGCTGCACTTTCTCCTCACGCTGCCGGGCCTCGTGCTTCGGGCGCTCAAATACGGCGTCGCAGGCGGCGCGGAACCGGTGCCAGAGCTTATCGGCCAGCTTATCGGGCACGCGGCCCACGTCCTTCCACTCCTTCTGCACCCGGATAACAACCTGACGCGCCGCATCGCCGTCGGCGTTGTTAGCCGCTTCTTCGGCCTGCTCAATTAGCGCGATTTTAGCTTTTACATTGGCCGATTTCTCGTTGTCGAGCGACTTGAAAAATTCGTTTTTGCGGTTGAAAAAGCCTTTGTAGGCCGCCCAATACTGCTTATTCAGGGCATCGGCCTGGGCACGAGGCACGAGACCAGCCGCTTCCCATTCTACTTTGATTTCCTGAAGCTCGTCGGTTTTGGAGCGCCATAGGTTCACCCGGTCCGAGTCGAACGCGGCAAAGGGCAACACCCGCTCCAGCAGTGCCTGCTTCACAGTCAGGTTCGCCTTTTCCACCGTCGAGCGCTGGTCCACGAATTCCTTGCGGCGCTGGTGAAGCACGTCGGAAGCAGCTATAAACCGCTGCCACAAGGGCTCGCGCTGGTCGTTGGGCACCGGGCCGATGTGCTTCCACTCGTCATGCAGCTTGGTGAGCTCGTCGAGGGCTTTGTTGATGCCTGTTGCCTGCGCCAAGGCTTCGGCCCGCTTAATCAGCACTTCTTTGGCTTCGAGGTTCCGACGACGGTCCAGGTCCTTCATCTCCAGGAAACGGCCCTGCTTGCTGTAATAGATGTCCAACAGACCGTGGTAGGTATCCCAAATGGCTTGGCTATCGGTCTGAGGGACGGCCCCGGTGGCTTTCCACTCACCCTGCAACGCCTTCAGCTTCGCCGAGCTATCCTTGGTTTCCGCCGCCTCCACCAGCAAGCGCAGCTGGTCGAGGAGCTGCTTTTTCTTGCTCAGGTTATCGCCCCGGCTGGCATCTTCGGTTTTAGCGTCTTTGGCGCGGTTCTCGCGAAATTCCTGCAACGCTTTATTGAGTTCCTGCTGACCTTCGGGCTGCTGAAACGCGAAAGCTTCGGCGCCTTCGCCGCCCTCGGCAAACTTTTGGCGGGCCGCACTACGGGCCAGGCCCACATTGGCTTCGTACTGACGGGTCAGGTCCTGAATCTGCTTGCGGTTGCGGGCAGCATTGGAGTCCCGCAGCAACCCAACCAGATAGGTAGCCTGGGCGGGCAGGTCGAGAGCGGTGAAATCGGGGATTTCAGCTTCGGATACGCTGGCCCCG
>JAYSZD010000558.1:0-1536 GCA_043738185.1 Hymenobacter sp.
TTGAGCAGCTTACCCATCGAGCTATTTTTGTCGTTCAGGGCACGGTTTAGGCTGGCCACGGTGGTCTGGGCTTCGGCCATGGTGGCGTTGAGGCGGCGCAGGGCCGGGCCCACCGGAGCGTCCTTGAGCGAGTCAGAGAGCTGCGAGAAATTCACGGCAATCTTGTCGAGCTTGGTGGTGGTTTTGTTTAGGGCCGAACTCATCTGAGCCAGGTTGGTGGTAATCAGGTTAATGTTGCGCTGGTTCGACTCGATGAGGCTTTGCAAAGCCTCGGTGCTGTTGCGGGCACTGAGTAGGGTGCCTTGGATGTTGGTTTGGGCGTCTTTGTTGATGATGGCGTTCACGTGCCGCAGGGTCGAGTCGAGGCTGGAGAGCACGGGCAGGGCCCGGGCCTGCAGCGCCGTGGCCAGGCCGGCAATGCCCGTATCCGACTGCGTCCGCAGCTCTTCGCCGCCTTTGAAAACCTTGCTGTTGCGGCCCAGGGCCAGGGAAATGGTTTTCGAGCCTAGCAGCGTACCCCCCAGGCTGGCCAGCGTGGAGTCGCCCAGCACGAGGCCTTCCTGCATTTCCAGGGCCACCCGCACCACGTTGCCTTTGTCGGGCTGCAGCTCCAAGTTCTTTACCTGGCCCACTTTGATGCCGTTGAGAATCACCGGCGCGCCCACGTTAAGGCCCTCCACGTTGGGGTAAACGGCGTAGTACGTGCTGGCGCTGGAGAGCAAGTTGCTGCCCCGCAGAAAATTGAAGCCGATAACAAGGGCGGCAATGGCTACGACGGCGAGCAGCCCCACTTTAATTTCTTTGGACACGGGGAAGGATTTAGAGTTGAGGATTGAGAGTGGCGTACCAGGTGTTGAAGGCTGAAAAGTACTACGCTTGCCGGTGCTTGCCGCGCCGCCTTCACCACTCGATACTTGCCGGATGAATAGCTAGCCGCCTTCCAGCTCGCGCTTGTATTCGCGAAAGGCCCGGTAGATGGCTGCGGCCATATACGATTGATTGGCTTTCTCGTTGAGGTAGCGCTCCTCGGCGGGGTTGGTGAGGAAACCCGATTCGATGAGCACCGACGGCATGGTTGACTTCCAAAGCACCAAAAAGCCTGCCTGCTTCACGCCGCGGCTGGGGCGGCTGACGGTGGTGCGCAACTGCCGGTCTACGCGCTGGGCAAAGCGCAGGCTGTTGGTGATGTAGGCCGATTGAAACAGTGAGAATAAAATATGGCTTTGGGGCGAGCGCGGGTCGAAGCCGTCGTAGCGCTGCTGGTAATCTTTTTCCTGCAGGATAACCGCGTTTTCGCGCTGGGCCACGCCCAGGTTGGCGTCGGTTTTGTGTAGGCCCATGGTCCAGACCTCGGTACCGTGGCTCTGGCTGGGGCCGGCGTTGCAGTGAATGGAGATGAACAGGTCGGCGTGATTGCGGTTGGCGATGGCGGCGCGTTCGTCGAGCTCGATAAACACGTTAGTTTTGCGGGTGTAAATCACCTTCACGTCGGGCAGGTTGTCCTGAATCTGCTTGCCCAGGGCCAGAGTGAGGGCC
>JAYSZD010000559.1:0-3728 GCA_043738185.1 Hymenobacter sp.
GCGCCGCCCACGTTGGCCGAGTAGGGGCTTTGCAGCGGCAGGCCGTCCAGAAACTGCTTGGTTTCGCCGGCCGCCCCGCCGCGCACGAACAGCTTGCCCTCCTCGCCGTTGCGGCTGGTGCCGGGCAGGGTGTTGAGGGCGCCGGCCACGTCGGCCAGGGCCCCGGCGGTGGTCAGAATATCCAGGGGCTTGAGCACGCTCCCGCGCTTTTCGTCGCTGGCCTCGAAGGCCCCGGCCGTCACCACCACGTCGCCCAGGGCGGCGCGGCTGGCTTTCAGCCGGATGTTGGGCAGGGCAACGGGCGCCCGGCCGTCCAGCAGCACGGGCAGTTCCTGGGGCTCATAGCCAATGTAGGCCACCACCAGCGTGTGGGGGCCGGTAAGGCGGGTATCGAACCCAAACCGACCCAGCGAGTCGGTGCTCACGCCATCGAACGAGCCTTTCAGGAAGACGTTCACGCCGGGCAGGGGCTGGCCGGCCCCGTCGCGCACGCTGCCCGTGAGTGACGGAGCGGCGGCGGAACTGACTTTGGCGGCGGGCGCGGTCTGGGCGTGCAGGGTGGCGGGGATGCTCAGCAGCAGGAGCAGCGGGAGTAGCGAAGTTTTCATGGGAGCCAGCGGACAGGTGAGGGCTCAAAGGTGCCGGACGGGCCGGGCGGGCGAAAACTTGCGCCCCCGAAGCGTCGGATGAGGCGGACGAAGCGTCGGAACGTTGGGACAGCCCCACCCCCCTTCCGTATATTATATTCGCTGCGTCTCCCAACTACCCCGCCATGCGCTACCGCACCTTCCTCACCTACCTGGCCCTGCTCCCGCTGAGCGCCTGCACCAAAAGCTGCAACGACTACGACAACAACGAGGAATTTGCCCGCGCCAAGCTGCCCGCCTACACCGAAACCGGGGCCAACACCCTGGGCTGCGTGCTGGGTACGCAGCAATGGACGGTGCTGGGCCGCCACGCCAGGAGAGGCGGCATTGGACCTTCCTGGGAACCCAATGTGTTGCAGGTGTACCAGGCCAATGTAGCGCCGCCTGTGCTTGAGGTGCGGGGCGTAATGACGGGCGTGCGCAACAGCATAGAATTTTACGACCGGGAAATCCACTTCACCTTCCTGCTTTCCGATACTTTGGGTGAGCTGCGCCTGCTGGGGGAAGACTCCGTGCGAACCCAACCCGGCCAATACGACGAGTATATGGAGGCCATCGACTTGATTCCCTACCGGGGCTACCGCAGTACCGCCCGCCGCCCCGTGCGCCTGCTCATCCGCAAGCTCGACCGGGAGCAGCGCATCGTGAGCGGCACGTTTGAAGGCATGCTCTACAGCGCTACCGATTCGCTGGCCGTGACCGACGGCCGGTTCGATGTGAAGTACTAGCCGTACTTTTGGGGGCCAACACGCTTACTGGTGCCCGGTGCTTGAGCATACTGCGTGCATTCAGGCGCTGCTACATTTGGTCTCATCATTCCTGCCCGCGTTGTTCGTAACGGGGTTTGCTGCTTTTTTTTCATGGCTGATTCTCCTGCTTCCATCGATTACCAGGCTTTGTTTCAGACGCTGCCCGGCGCCTACCTGCTGCTGGCCCCCGATGGCACTATTCTCGGCAATTCCGACCAGCACGTAGCCGTATCGCTGCTGCCCCGCGAGCAGGCCGTGGGGCGCTACATTTTTGATGCCTACCCCGGTGACCCCCAAAGCCAGGCCAACCTGCTGGCCTCGCACGAGGCGGTGCGGCGCACGCTGCAGCCCCACGTAATGCCGCTGTTGCGCTACGACATCGCGCGACCCGCCGCCCAGGGTGGCGGCACCGAGGAGCGGTACTGGCAGATTACCCATCACCCCATCCCCGACATTCGCGGCGAGCTGCAATACATTCTGCAAACATCCGAGGATGTGACCGAAGCTACCCGCCGCACCGCCGAGGTGCAGCGCGCCCTCGACGAGGCCACCGAGCGCAACCGCTTCATCCTCGAAAGCCTGCCCTTGATGGTGTGGACGACTCGTACCGACGGATGGGCCGAATTTTTCAATACCCGCTGGACTGATTTTACCGGTCGCTCCCTGGCCGATACCCTGGGCTTGGACTGGGTAACCGACCTGCATCCCGACGACGTGGCCCCCACCACGGCCCGCTGGGCAGCTGCCCGCGAGCAGGGCACGGCTTACCAGGCTGAGTACCGCATGCGGCGGCACGACGGCCACTACCGCTGGCACCTGGCCACGGGCGTGCCGCGCCTCGGCCCCGACGGGCAGATTCAGATGTGGGTGGGCTGCAACGCCGACATCCACGAGCAGAAGCTCATGGTGGAAGAGCTGCTCGAAGCCAACGAGCAGCAGGCCCTGCTCTCGGACCAGGCCTACGAACAGTACCAACGGGCCCAGCAGCAGCGCCAAATCCTGCTCGACCTTTTCGCCGACGCTCCGGCCATGATTAGCGTGGTGCGCGGCCCCGAACACCGCTACGAGTTTGCCAATGCCCGCTTCCGGACGCTGACGGGCCAACAGGAAGTGGCGGGCAAAACCGTGGCCGAGGTATTTCCCGAAGTCGTGAGCCAGGGCATCATCGCCATACTCGATGGCGTATTTCGCACCGGTGAGCCCATGGTGGCCCAGGAGCTGCTGGTGCAGCTGGCCGGTCCCGACGGCCAGCTCCGCGACTGCTACTTCAACTTCTCCTACCAACGCTTCGAGGAAAACGGCCAACCGGCCGGCATCACGGCCTACGCCTACGATGTTTCGGAGCTGGTGCTTACCCGCCAGGCCCTGACGCAGCTCCGCGGCCGGACCCCTGACGCTGCCGACAGCGGCTTGGCTCTCTAAGTAAAGCATACCTTTGCAGCCCCTTCTATTCTGGCTTTTGTAGCGTCCGGCATGCCCCTTTCCCCTTTCGACTTTCAGCAGGCCCGCGTGAAACAGGTGCTCTTTAAGTCGCGCCTGCGCTCGGTGCTCTACGGGGTACGCGCAACGGAGCCGGCCCTGTTCGCCTACGGCGAAAACCCGCTGGCCCAGTGGATACAGACGGTGCTGAAACCCGAGTTTGGCACCCTGACCGCAGTGCGTGAGCTGGAAAACACCCTCCAGCAAATGCTGCGCACCGGCCAGGACTTAGCCGCCCGCTACCAGCGGGGCCAGATTGAAGAAGCCCGCACCGGCCTTGACCAAATCAACGCCTTTGCCGACCAGATTGAGCGGCAGCTGCTTACCCTGGAAAGCAGCCTGTAAAAAACACCGTACACCAATAGGCTATAGGCTACAGGTTGAACAGGGCCGCGGCGTTGCGCGTGGTGGCTTCGGCCACTTCTTCCACGTCCTTGCCCAGCAGCTCGGCCACGCGGCGCAGCACCAGCGGCAGGTAAGCGGGCTCGTTGCGCTTGCCGCGGTGCGGCACGGGCGCGAGGTACGGGCAGTCGGTTTCCAATAGCAAATGCTTCAGGTCGAGGCCGGGCAGCACCTTATCGGCCCCGCCGTTTTTGAAGGTGGCCACGCCGCCAATACCCAGCATAAAGCCCAGCTTTATCACCTGCTCGGCCTCGGCGGGCGTGCCCGAAAAGCAATGGAATACCCCGCGCAGGGTACCATCCTGGGCGGCCTCCACCAGGGCCACAGTTTCGGCAAAGGCTTCGCGGGTGTGCAGCACGATGGGCAGCTGGTGCTTTTTGGCCAGCGCCAGCTGAATTTTCAGGGCTTCCTGCTGCTCGCCGAGCAGGGTTTTATTCCAGTGCAAATCGAG
>JAYSZD010000560.1:0-3727 GCA_043738185.1 Hymenobacter sp.
CCCATTTCCTTGCAGGTGCGGATGATGCGCAGGGCAATTTCGCCCCGGTTGGCGATGAGTATTTTCTTGAACACGGTTCTTTGAGTTATGAGTTAAAAATTATGAGTTATGAGTTATAAAATACGAGTGGTTCGAAAACTCATAATTCATAACTCATAACTCATAACTCACACGAGCTATTCTATCAAAAACAGCGGCTGGTCGTACTCCACGGGAGTGGCGTTTTCCACCATCGACTTTACAATGCGGCCGCTTTCTTCGGCTTCAATCTCATTGAACAGCTTCATTGCCTCGATAATGCAGATAACCTGGCCTTTCTCCACCATGTCGCCCACCTGCACAAAGGAAGGGGAATCGGGGCCGCTGCTCCGGTAAAACGTGCCAATCATGGGGGCTTTCAGGGCGCGGCTGCTGGCGCTTGCTTCGGCCGCGGGGGGAGCCACCGCAGGAGCAGCGACTGGCGCGGGAGCCGCGGCCGCTACCGGAGCGGGCGCGGAGGCCATGGGTGCTACCGCACTCATCACGTGCTTGGTAGTGGGGTCGCGCTGCACTGAAATCTTAAATTCTTCGGTTTCGATGTTGACCTTGTTGAGGCCCGACTTGGCGATAAAATCGAGCAGCTCCTGTAATTCTTTGGCTTTCATGGCAGCGTCCTTTTTGGGCGTGTTTGACATATGATTAGCTGCTAGCTTTTAGCTGCTAGCTGTCAGCTTTTTTTGGGACATCAGCTAATAGCTTAAGGCTATCGGCTAACAGCTTGTTAATGGCTATTTGACGCGCTCAACGTAGCTGTAATCGCTGGTCTTAATGCGAATCTTGGTGTCGGTGTCAATGAAGAGGGGTACCTGAATACGGGCACCGGTTTCAACGGTAGCGGGCTTCAGCGTGTTGGTGGCGGTGTCGCCCCGCAGGCCGGGCTCGGTGTAGGTCACCATCAGGTCGACGGTGGTGGGCAGTTCGGCCGTGAGCGGCATTTCAGTCTCGGCGTGCATGAGGATGGTTACCTCCTGGCCTTCCTTCATCAGGTCGGCAAAAGGCAGCATGGCCTCCGGAATCACCACCTGTTCGAAGGTCGAGTTGTCCATGAAGTTGTAGCCGTAGTCGTCCTTGTACAGGAACTGGTGGGGCCGCTGCTCCACGCGAGCTGTTTCCACCTTCACGCCAGCGTTGAAGGTGTTGTCGATGGTGCGGCCGGTTTTGATGTTGCGCATCTTGGTACGCACAAACGCGGGACCTTTGCCGGGCTTCACATGCTGAAACTCGGTGATGACGTGCAGCTCGTTGTTGTAGTTCAAAACGAGTCCGTTGCGGAAGTCGGCGGTACTTGCCATTGTGGGAATTCAATTAAAAATTAAAAAGGAAGAATTGAAAATTGATGCTTCAATCTTCAGCGCCTCTATTTTAATTTGGTTTTGGGTTGAAGTCGGTTTAAAACAGGAAAAATGAGGATTAATTTCGCTCATTTTTAATTTCTAATTCTCAATTTTTAATTGCGGCCCGCAGCCGCCGCGCCGTCGTAGGCCCATTTCAGGTAGATGGAGCCCCACGTAAAACCGCCACCGAAGGCCGCTAGTACGAGGTTATCGCCCCGGCGCAACTGGCTTTCGTAGTCGGCCAGGCACAGCGGAATGGTCGCGTTGGTGGTGTTGCCGTAGCGGTGAATGTTGAGCATCACCTTTTCGGGACCCACGCCCATGCGGTTGGCGGTGGCATCGATGATGCGCTTGTTGGCCTGGTGTGGCACCAGCCACGCCACGTCGTCGTTGCTGAGGTGGTTGCGTTCCATAACCTGGGCGGCCACGTCGGCCATGCTCTTCACAGCGAATTTAAATACCGTGGCACCTTCCTGGTAAATGTAGTGCTCCTTATTGTCCACGGTGGCGTGGGACGGCGGACGGCGGCTGCCCCCGGCCTTTTGGTGCAGGTAGGCTTCGCCGCCGCCATCGGTGCGCAGCACATGGTCAAGGATGCCGTAGCCGTCGGTGTTTGGTTCCAGCATCACGGCCGCTGCGCCATCGCCAAAGAGAATGCAGTTGGCGCGGTCGGTGTAGTCCACGATGGACGACATCTTGTCGGCACCCACCACAATCACTTTCTTGTAAGTGCCAGCCTGAATAAACTGCGCGCCCGTCACCAGCGAAAACAGGAAGCTGGAACACGCCGCATTCACGTCGTAGCTGAACGCCTTGGTGATGCCCACGCCGTTGGAAATGATGTTGGCCGTGGCCGGAAACAGCACGTCGGGCGTGGTAGTAGCACAAATAACCAAGTCGATGTCCTGCGGGTTGGTACCGGTCTTGTCCAGCAGCTGCTGCACCGCCTTAATACCCATAACGGAAGCCCCCTGGTTTTCTCCTTTCAGAATGCGCCGTTCCCTGATGCCGGTCCGGGACAGAATCCACTCGTCGGTGGTGTCTACCAGTTTTTCAAGCTCGGCATTGGTAAGCACATAGTCGGGCACGTAGGCACCCACGCCGGTGATGGCAGCAGTAATCTTCATATGGGCAAAAGTAGGCGGGGCAAGCGAGAAATGGGCAAAGCAGAATAAAAAAGCGCGACCATCGCGCCCGTTATGCCCAAAGGAGAGAAAAAGAAGATGAGGAAAAAAAATCCGGCCGAAGCCGGACGTTTTCATCAGTTTGAGGCAGGCGCTACGACTTAAAAGTAGCTTTAATTTGGTCGACAATCCCGGATTCGGCCATGTTGTAGCCTTGCACCAACATGTTGCAAATGGCCAGTGGCGTACTCCGGCCGTGGCCGATAATGGCGTTATCGTTGATGCCTAGAATAGGGGAGCCGCCCACGGCTTCGTAGTTGAACTTATCAAAAAATGGGTCGTGAATGTCCTTCTCATCCATCATCTCGTAAATGGATTCCGCCATTTTCAACAGGATATTGCCCGTGAAGCCGTCGCAGACCACCACATCGGCTTTCTCGTTGAACATGTCGCGCCCTTCCAGATTGCCCACAAAATGAATGCGCGGGTTGGCCTTCAGCAGCTGGTGCGCGGCCTGGGTGTTGGGCGTGCCCTTGGCTTCTTCTTCGCCCAGATTCACCAGGCCCACTTTAGGTCGGTCAATTCCCAGCACGTACTGCGCGTAGAGCGAGCCCAACTCGCCGAACTGCTCCAGCATTTCGGGCTTGCATTCGGCATTGGCGCCCACATCGAGCAGCACTCCGAATTTGTCGTGCTTTTTCGGGACGAAGTTGGCAATGGCGGGGCGAATGACGCCGGGCACGGCCTTCACCGTAAACATGGCGCCCACGAGCATGGCCCCGGTATTACCAGCCGAGCAAAAAGCCTCCACTTCGCCCGCCAGAAGCAATTTATATCCAATGGCGATGCTTGAATCCTGTTTGTGCTGGAAGGCTTTAGCGGGATGCTCGGCCATTTCGATGACCTGCGAGGCCGGTACGAATTCGAGGGCGGCACCCGCCGGCCCGCCGGCCTCAAGCAGAGGACGTACGGCGTCTTCCTGGCCAATGAGGACGATGGTAGCCCGGCCGGCGAGCTGTTCGGCGGCCAGCAGGGCACCCGCCACGGCGGCTTGGGGGGCGAAATCGCCGCCCATTGCGTCGAGGGCTATTTTCATGTAAAAGATGTTTGGGGAGGTCAGGAGAAGGGTGATAACCAAAAGTCCGGCCTCGCTGGCTTACAAAAGCGCGAAGCCGGACCGTAAGGTACCGCGAATTAACAACCTGACGCGCTATTCGTCGTCGCCGGTAG
>JAYSZD010000561.1:0-9840 GCA_043738185.1 Hymenobacter sp.
GCGTTGTGGGCGTAGTATTCCCAGTCGCCGTACTCGCAGATAAACAGCGGTTTGTCCTTGGCGTAGTTGTTGAAATAATCGGGCGCCCGCAGGTGCTGGCGGGCCGGAATAAAAACGTCGTAGGCGTAGTCGAGCCAGCCGCAGGAGTACACGCCTTCGGCAAACGGCAGCTCCTCGTGCACGGCCCGGTGGGCCGCCTCCATAAAGGGCTTGCTCATGTCCGACTCGTTGAGCGCCGCCTCCCACAGCACCACGCTGGGGTGGTTGCGGTCGCGCCGCACCATGTCGCGAATGTCCTGCAGGCTGTTCTTCTGAAACGCCGCACCGCCAAAAAACTGCCAGCCCGGCGCCGAATCCATCACCAGCAGGCCCAGCTCATCGCAGGCCTGCAAAAACGCCTCGGAAGGCGGGTAGTGCGAGCAGCGCACGAAGTTGAAGCCCGCGTCCTTGATTTTCCAGGCGTCGCGGTACTGGGCATTATCCGAAATGGCGTAGCCGAGGTAGGGGTATTCCTGGTGGCGGTTGGTGCCGCGCAGGCGCAGCGTCCGGCCATTGAGCAGGAACGACTTCGCCTCGAAACGGATGCTGCGCACGCCGGTGGTGGTTTCCTGGCGGTCTACCACGTTGCCGTCGCGTAGCACCTCCACCACGGCGCGGTACAGGTAGGGCTGGTCCGGCGACCAAAGCTGCGGCTGCGCGATGGCAAGCAGCTGCTTCACCTGGGCAAAAGCGCCCGGCGCAATACTGGTAGCCCCGCTGGTGGCGCGGGCTACTTCCCGGCCCTCTTCATCGAGCAGCACGGTGCGTACCTGGGCGGTCTGGGCCTGCGGGGCATCGTTTTGCACGTCGGTTTGCAGGCGCAGGGTGGCACTTTGAGGGCTCACGTTTTCGTAATGCAGCAGCAGGCCGCCGCCCGCCACGCGGTTGGCCTGCACGGCATTGGCAATGTGCAGCGGGTCGGAGAGAATAAGGCGGGCGGGCCGGTACAGGCCCCCGTAGAAGTTAAAATCCAGCTCCTTGAGCGGCTTGCCCGGCGGCACCACGGGACTGTCCCGATTGTCGAGGCGCACCAGCAGGCAGTTTTCCGCGCCGTACTTCGCCTGGCGCGATATATCGACGGTGAAAGGCAAATAGCCGCCTACGTGTCGCTGCAGCTTCCGGCCGTTCAGGTACACGTCGGCGGTGTGCATGGCCGCGCCGAATGCTATGGCCACGCGGGCCCCCGGCCCGGCCGCCGGCACCCGAAAAAACTTCCGGTAGAAGCTGATGCCCTGCCACTGCGGCTGGTCGGGGGCCACCGGCTCGATGCGCGGCGTGTGCGGCAGCGAAACCGGCGCCCACTGCGCGCTATTGGCTTGGCTGAAGTGGCTGGCGACGATGGTCGTGTCCAGGTCCTTCACAAACTGCCAGTTTTGGTTGAAGTCCGTCACGGTGGGCGCCACCTGCGTGTTGGTCGTCGAATTACCCGGGCCCGCGCATTGGCTCAGCCCAGCCAGCAGCAGCAGGCCACTACTGAGGCCGCGGGCAGAATGACGGGACAGAAGAGGGAAAGGCATATGGGCTGGCGGTTATCGGGAATGGAAATGGAGTGGTAGGAAGCAAAGCAAATTCATGCGTTGAGGCTTGGCGTTTCGGCCTGGGATTTATTGCAGCGAAACCGACTCAATATCTACGCTCGCCGGGCTGCCGGAAACGGCCGTCGCCTCCCATATTACCTGAAGCACTTCCGCCTCCGCGAGCTTCAAAGGAGCCCGGTTGCCCGATTCGTATTGCAGGGGCAAAAAGCTGGGGTAGGGCCGGGGCACCAGCAGCAGCGCATCGGGCTGGAAGGCGCTGAGGGGAATGCGAAGGTCCTGCACGTCAGTGCCCAGCGGCAGCGGCGCCGAATAGGCCCCGGCATCTCTGGTCGTCAGCGTCACCTTAGCCTGGGTGCCGGGCTGGCTGCTGCGGGCCCGTACCACTACGGCTGTGAAGCCGGCCATATCAGACTGACGGCTGGCCAGCCGGTCGCCGAAGTAGGCCCGCAGAGTGGCGGCGGGGCCGGTGGCCGGGCGTTGGCTGTTGCGGGGCGGGCCCTGCACCAGGCGCAGCGCCAGAGCACCGTTCGGCAGCGTCACGTAGTCGGTCCAGGCCGTCGGGGAGATGCCGCGCGCTTCGGTGCGCTCCTGGTCCAGGTGGGCTCGGAACAGGGGCAGCGGCGTGCCGGCCGCCACAATGGGCACGGCAAAATGTCCGGCGTGGGCGTAGTCCCAGTCGCGGGGCTCGCCGCTGAAACCGCCGGGAAACGTGAGCGACTGGCCGCCCTTGCGCAGCACCAGCCAGTAGCGAAGCTCGCCGGGGTAAAGCAGGTTGGCGGGCACGGTGGCGGCTACGGTGGCGTAGGCCGTGGTGCTCATGGGCAGCGTGCGGGTGCGGCCGTAGTAGTGCTGGGCCACCAGAAACACACTGTCGCCGGGAACGAGGCCGGTAAGGGTGGCCGCAATGCGCAGCGGCTGGCCCGTCACGGCCTGGGCCGGCGGCGTGTGCAGCACCTGCGGGCCCAGTGCCGTAGGCGCCGGGGCCACAAACTCGCCCAACTTAATGTGGCGGTAAGCCGACTGCGCGGTGAAGGCTGCCGTTGATTTGCCCGCGGCCGCAAGTAAGTACACGCCGGGCCGCACGGTGGTACGGGCGTCGGTGGCCTGCGTCTGCGTGGTGTTGCCCGCACTCAGCCCTTTAATGGAAAAGCCGGGGCCCAGGTCATTCAGCGAAATCCGCAACGGCTGCTCATTCCACAAAATCTGGGTCACGGGCTTGCTCCCCGACGCTTTTTCGAACGGGTCGCGGATGGGCACGGCGTCGGGCATCACCTCCAGGCGCCACACGCCAGGCGCGAGCTTGTCCAGAAAATACGCGCCGGTGCCGCCGTAGCCTACCACCGAAGACGACCCCACGCCCGCCAGGCGCTGCAACCGGGCCGGCTGCTTCGGGGCCGTGGTGGTCGAGCTGGTATAGTAGAATTCTTCCGGCGCGTTCAGCTCACTCAGCTGCTGGCGGTAGCTCACCCGGAAGTCGTTGAAAACCGAGTCCTGCGGGTAGCGTCCGAACGACTGCCCGCGCTTCACATCGCGGAAAACCTTGCCGGCAATGAGCAGGCTGATGGCCTTGGCCGGCGTGTAGGCCAGGTTGAGGTAGTGGGTCTGGTACTCGGTGTTGGTGGCGGCCATGGCCAGCGGGTCGTAGGCAAACTGCGTGGCCCACTGAAACCCCGCCTCGCGGAAGCTGCGCGCCATAAACGGGTACATTATGGGCTGGATAATGTCGGCCGACTCAAACTCATACACCATTTTGGCGCGCGAGGTAAAGCGCGGGTCCTGGCGGTAAGGAATGGGGTACTGGTCCACGTAGGGCAGGAAATTGCCGCGCAGCGCGTGCCCGCTCACCAGCCCCTGCGGGTACCACTGGTAGGTGAGGCCGTCGACTTTGGCGTTGAGCACGGCCTCGTACACATCGGGGTTTTCCGATACGTTGTAGAACACCGGCTTGCGGCAGCCCGTGGCCCGGATGGCCGCCGCCATGCGGTCGGCAAATCTGGTGATTTGGGCCTCGGGCTTGCCATACTTCGGCTCGTTGCACACCTCATAGGCAATGATATCGGAGTCCTCTCGGTTGAGCTGTTTGGTGTAGGGGTTGCGGTGGTTGAGGAACTGCGTGAGGTAGCGCTCCTGGGCCGCAATGGCGCGCGGGTTGGTGTAGGCCTGGTTTTTGGAATAGATGCTGGAAAAGCCGGTTCCGCTGTCCTGCTCCGGGTAGCCGTTGTTCCAGTAGGCAATGGGCGTGAGGATGATTTTGATGCCGCGCTGCTTGAGCTCGTTCACCAGGAAATCCAGCAGCTTCAGGTGCTCGTTTTCCTGCAGGTTGCCTATTGTATCCGTGATTTCAACGTCCCAGACGTGCACCCGAAACGCGTCGATGCCCAGGCGTGAGAGGTGGTACACGTCCTGCGCGATGGCCTGCTCGTGCGGCACGCCCAGGCGTTGGTGCGCCCGGTAGGCGTGGGCAAACGGGGTGGTGTAGTTCACCCCAAACAGAGCCACTTCCTGCCGGCCCCGCTGCCAGCGCAACACCCCTTTCTTATCCACGAATACGTCCCCGCCCGGCTCCTTGCCCAGGGACTGAGCCACGACCGGCGTCAACACAATCGAATGATATAAAAGAGCAAGAAGCAGCAAAGACTTAAAGCGAGTGAGCATAAGCAAGGCAGGAAGGCGCCACCGACCAGCAACGTAAGCGGCCGCGAACGTTTGGGATAGGGGCAAAGCGGAAATGGCAGTCACTAAGATAGTAAGTAGCCAAATAGCCAGTTTTTACGATTTGACAGGTAGATTCAGGATGGAAGTGGCGGTCAGATTCGCCCCTGGAAGTAGGCCGAGATTTCGCCTTGCGACCAGCCGAACCGCAAAGTGAAAGTGAATGTCCCGAAAGTACGGCAGACAAATTAAATGGCAAACGTTTGCACAACTCTTGAACTTAGTCACTACTTTTCCGGGGTCAACTGGAGTAGCATGGTCTTTTGAACCTAATCTTCTCATCTCTTCTGGAAGTTCTTCCCGCATTGTTCCCGCCTAAATCAGCACTTCCGCCCATGTCCGTCTCCCTTTTGCACGCCGTTCATTCCGATTTTTTGGCGCGTTTTGGTTACGAGCCCCTGCTGGTGCGGGCGCCCGGCCGCGTGAACCTGATTGGGGAGCACACCGACTACAACGGTGGCTTTGTACTGCCAGCCGCCGTGGACAAAGAAATGCTGTTTGCGGTGGGCCTGAACGGCGGCCCGAAAATCCGGCTGGTCGCCTACGACCTGAACGAGACGTTTGAGCTGGCCAGTTCGGCCGACGTAAGCCCCAGCGCTGTGCATTGGGCCAATTACCTGTTGGGAGTGATGGCCCAGGTGCAACAGCGGGGCATCGTAATTCAGGGGTTTGACTGCGTGTTTGGCGGCAACGTGCCGCTGGGCTCGGGCATGTCGTCGTCGGCCGCGCTGGAATGCGGGCTGGCTTTCGCCCTCAACCACCTGCTGGGCGCCGGCCTCGACAAAATGGCGCTGGCCCACGCCGCCCAAAAGGCCGAGCACACCTACGCCGGCGTCCTGTGCGGCATCATGGACCAGTTTGCCAGTCTGTTTGGGCGCGCGGGCCAGGTGGTGCGCCTCGACTGCCGCTCGCTCGACTACGAATACTTCCCCTTCGATACCGCGGCCGCCCGCATCGTGCTCTGCAACTCGGGCGTGAAGCACAGCCTGGCCAGCTCCGAATACAACACCCGCCGCCAGGAGTGCGAGCGCGGCGTAGCCGTATTGCAGCAGTATTTCCCCGCCGTGCAAAGCCTGCGCGATGCCACCCTGGCCCAGCTCGAAACCCACCGCGCCGAGTTGGGCGACGTAGTGTTCCGCCGCTGCGCGTACGTGGTGAAGGAAAACCTGCGTGTGGAAGCCGCCTGCCGCCACCTCGAAGCCGGCGACCTGGCCGCGTTTGGCCAGGAGATGTACGCCTCCCACGCCGGCCTGCGCGACGACTACGAAGTGAGCTGCGCCGAACTCGATGTGTTGGTGGAAGCCGCCCAGGCCGTGCCTGGCGTGTTCGGCGCCCGCATGATGGGGGGCGGATTTGGCGGCTGCACCGTAAATCTGGTGGCTCCGGCGCGGGTGGAGGAGTTCATTGCCAGCGTGAGCGCGGCGTATAAAAGAAAGTTCGGGCTGGCACTTGAAACCTACCAGACCACCATCGTAGACGGGGTAGGGGCGGTGAGCATCACGTAGAAATGCGCCTTGGCTCGTTCGGTCGTTGGTGCGTTCAATTGTTGGTCGGACTTGGTTCGTTTTTGCACCGTTTCGTACGTTTTTCGTTCTTGTTATAATGAGGCTGTTTAGAAAGTCGTCAATTGGTCATGCACAGCGTAGCGAAGTATCTCGCACGCACCGTTGGGTCCGTTTAACGACACGAGCGAGATGCTTCGCTGCGCTCTGCATGACTAGTGAAACACATTTGCTGACTTTCTAAACAGCTTCAATTGTTCTTCCGCGAACGTGCCAAGGCGCGTTCCTACAAAAAATCCATGGCTTCTTTCGATTCCACTGAACACCCACACCGTCGCTTCAATCCCCTTTCGGGCGAATGGGTGCTGGTATCGCCGCACCGGTCCAAGCGCCCCTGGCAGGGCCAGGAGGAGGAAACCGAGCAGGACAACCGCCCGGCCTACGACCCTGCCTGCTACCTCTGCCCCGGCAACACCCGCGTGGGCGGCGAGGTGAACCCCGCGTACGAGTCCACGTTCGTGTTCAACAACGACTTTGGGGCGCTGCAAGCCGACGTGCCCGCCGGGAGCATCAACGAGGGCGGGCTGCTGCGGGCCGAAGCGGAGTCGGGCATCTGCCGCGTCATCTGCTTCTCGCCGCAGCACGACCTGACCCTGCCCCAGATGACGGTGCCAGCCATTCGCAAGGTTGTGGATTTGTGGGCGGAAGAATATCAAACCCTCGGCGCCCGTCCCGACATCAACTACGTGCAGATTTTTGAGAATAAAGGCCCGATGATGGGTTGCTCGAACCCGCATCCGCACGGCCAGATTTGGGCCCAGCGCACCGTGCCCGGCGAGCCCGCCGCCGAAGGCGCCCAGCAGCTGGCCTACTTCCAGGAGCACGGCCGCACCTTGCTGAGCGACTACCTCAAAATTGAGCTGGAAAAGCAGGAGCGGGTGGTTCTCGAAAACGAGCATTTTGTGGCGCTCGTGCCGTTCTGGGCGGTTTGGCCGTTCGAGACACTCGTCGTTGCGCGCCGCCCGGTGCAGGACGTTGCCCAGCTCACCGACGACGAGCGCGACGCCCTGGCCGATGCCCTGCGTCGCCTCACCATTCGCTACGATAACCTGTTCAATATCTCCTTTCCGTATTCTTCGGGCCTGCACCAGCGCCCCACCGATGGCCAGGAGTACCCCGAGTGGCACCTGCATATGCATTTCTATCCGCCGCTGCTGCGTTCGGCCACGGTGCGCAAGTTCATGGTGGGCTACGAGCTGCTGGGCGACCCGCAACGCGACATCACGCCTGAGTTCAGCGCCGACCGGCTGCGCGGGCTCTCGGAAACGCATTACAAGGAAGCCAAGTAAACAAAAACTCCCCTCCTTAAAAAAGGAGGGGAGTTTGCCGGCCGGTACTTTTACGGCCCCAACCCGTCCTTTCATCCCCAACGCCTTGGCTGCAAAACGCGCTTCTATTTCGGATATTGCCAGGGAACTGAATCTGGCCGTTTCCACGGTTTCGCGGGCGCTCAGCAGCCATTCCCGCATCAGCGAAGCCACGCGCAAGCGGGTGTGGAAACTGGCTGAGCAGCTCAACTACCAGCCCAATCATTTGGCGGCGGCCTTGCGCAAGGGCCGCAGCAACACGCTGGGCGTCATCGTGCCGCACATCGACGGCCATTTTTTTGCCCTGGTAATGAAAGGCGTGGAAGCCGTGGCCAACCGGGCGGGCTACAACGTGATGCTCTGCCAGAGCAATGAAGACTACGTGCACGAGCAGAAGAACATTGAAACGCTCATTAACGCCCAGGTCGATGGCATTCTGGTGTCGTTGGCCCGCACTACGCGCGACTTCAGGCACTTTGAGAAAGTGCGCGCGCGCGGGACGCCCCTGGTTTTTTTCGACCGTATTCTGGATGGCGTGGACGTGAGTGCCGTGGTGCTCGACGATTACCAGGGCGGCTACCAGTCGGTGAAGCACCTGCTGGACCATGGCTGCCGGCGCATTGCCCATTTTGGCGGGCCGCAGCACCTCAATATTTATAAAAATCGCTATGCCGGTTATTGCCAGGCGCTGCACGACCATGAAGTGCCCTTTGAAAAGGAGTTGGTGGTATTCGGCGACATGACCCTGGAAGACGGCATGCGGGGCATGACCCAGCTGCTGGAGCTGCCCCAGCGCCCGGACGCGGTGTTTTCGGCCAGCGACTTTTCGGCCGTGGGGGCCCTGCAGGTGCTTAAGCAGCGCCAGCTGCGTATTCCCCAGGACATCGCGCTGGCCGGCTTCAGCAACGAAACCTTCGCTTCCCTCACCGAGCCCATGCTCACTTCCGTAGACCAGCACTGCGAGGAAATGGGCGGCGCGGCCGTGCGCCTGCTCCTGGAAATGGTGCAGGAGCGCAGCACCCCGCCCACGCCCCGCAAAATTGTGTTGCAGCCGCGGCTCATAGTCCGGGAGTCGTCGCGCCGGGGGGCGGGTGAACCGGTCAGCCGGGCTGCTTTGTAACCCTAATTCCCCGCCGCTGAGCTAATAACCGTGCCGTGAGAGAGTACCTGCTATTCGTCGATACCGAAACGTCGGGCATTCCGCAGGACTGGGCCAAGCCGTATTCCAGCCGGGAAAACTGGCCGCACATCGCGCAGCTGGCCTGGGTGGTGTACACCAGAGACGGGCAGGAAGTGAAGGCCGAAAACCACTACATTCAGCCCAGCGACTACGATATTAATCCCGCTTCGGGCAGCGTACACGGCCTCACCGTCGATTTTTTGCGGCAGCACGGCCAGCCCCGCCACGCGGTGATGCAGCGCCTGCACCGCGACCTGCTGCAGTACCACCCACTGGTGGTGGCGCACTTCATGCAGCTCGATTTCCACATGGTCAGCGTAGGGTTTTACCGCGCTGGCCTGCAAAATCCCCTGGAACACTTGCCGTTGTTCTGCACCATGCGCGCCACGGGGCCGCTGGTGCGGCGTTCCAACCAACGCTTCCTGCGCCTGACCGAGCTGCACCAGCGCCTTTTTCACGAGCCCCAGCCCCAGGAGCACGACGCGCTGGCCGACGCTTACGCCACTGCCCGCTGCTTTTTTGAGCTGCGCCGCCAGGGTACCATCACCCCCGAAAGCGTGGCCCTGCAAGGGCCTGCGGGACTGCAGCGTACGCCCGCGCCCAAACCGCCTAGACCCCGAATCAAAGTAGGCGTGGGAGCATGGCTGCTCATCACGGGGCTGGCGCTGGTGCTGCTGGCTTTCTTGTTGATTGGATGAATGAACAAACCAGAAAACAATCACAAAATTAGTTCGTCATGCTTCGGCTGCGCTCAGCAGGGCGGGCTTTTAACACAAATTCCATGTCCGAAAAACTCGATTTTCTCCGCACCGTGAAGCCCTTCGACCGGCTGCCCGAAGACGTGCTGGCCGAAGTAGCCGAAGGACTGCAGGAAGTTCAGCACCCCCGCGAACGCATCATCTACAATCAGGACACCACCAAGCTGCGCGGCCTGGACATCATTGTGGAAGGCGAATACGAGACCTTTTTCTACGACAGCCAGCAAAACCGCCGCGTAGTGGAACATAGCTGCCGGGGCGAGTGCTACGGCGGTATTTCGCTGCTGCTGAATAAGAAAAAGTCGCTGCGCACGGTGCTGGCCAAGCGCGACACCCGCGTGTATTTCCTGCACCGCCGCGATTTTCTGGCCTTGTGCCAGGGCTACGAAAGCTTCTTTCACTTTTTCACGGCGCGCTACGGGCAGCGCATGCTGAACGAGGAATACGCGCACTTCGTGCGGCCGGCCACCGGCGCGGGGTCCAGCTACCTGGCGTCGGACCAGCTGTTTTCGCGCCGCCTCGAAACCATCGAAATGCGCCCGGTGGTGCTATGCGCGGCCTACACGCCCATTTGCGAAGTGGCCCAGCGCATGGCCGCCGCCCGCACCAGCTGTTATTTCATCACCAATGCCGACGAAAACGGCCACATCATCGGCTACGTCACCGACATCACGCTGCGCGACAAAGTGGTGGCTGGCCTGGTGGATGCCCGGCTGCCGGTCGAAACCATTGTGGACGCGCCGG
>JAYSZD010000562.1:0-3724 GCA_043738185.1 Hymenobacter sp.
CGGCACCAGCCCGAAGTAGGAGAGGGCCGAAAAACGCCCGCCCACTTCCGAGAAATTCAGGAAAATGCGGCGGTAGCCCTGCGCCGTGGCCGAGGTCACAAATTTGGAGCCCGGGTCGGTGATGGCCACGAAGTTTTCGCCCGCCTTATCGCCCTTCAGCTCCTTCAGCTTGGCGTAGAAATAGTCGCCGAAGGCCAGCGGCTCGGCCGTGGTGCCCGATTTGCTGGCCACGATAAACAGCGTCTCGGCCAGCGGCACCGACGCCTCAATCGCGCGCACCGTGCCGGGGTCCGTGGTATCGAGCACCGACATGGGCAGGCCATTTTCGCCCTGCTCAAACGCAGCCTTGAACACGATGGGGGCCATGGTACTGCCGCCCATGCCCATCACCACCACGTGCTTGAAGCCCGCGGCTTTCACCTCATGCACAAACTGCTCGATTTCGGGCACGCGGCCCACCATCGTCTCGGCCACGCGCAGCCAGCCCATGAAGCTGCGGATGCTCTGCTGCCCGGCCTCGTTCTGCACCCAGAGGTCGGCCTTTTTATCCCAGAAGCCTTTGGTGAAATTATTATCGTTCAGCTCCTTAATCTTGTTGTCGACGGCGGTTTGGTAGCCGCCCAGGCGCATGGTCACGGGCACCACCATCTCGCCCAGGGCGTGCTTGCGCTTCATGTCCAGCGACAACATCAGCTTGCTGAACGGCTCGTTAAATTTCTTGGCGCCGTCCACTTCCAGGAAGTTGGTGTGCTCTTCCAGGTCGATGCCCAGCTCGGGCAGGCGGCGCAGCACTTCGCGGGCCTGGTCGAGGCCGTCTTCGAGGCGGTTGGCGGGCTGGCCTCGCTCGCGGAAAATGTCCAGCGTTTCCACCGGCACGGTGTTCACCGTTTTCGGGCCGATGAGGTTTTCGACGTACTTCAGGTCGTCGTAGTTCGGGTTTTTGTTGCCGGTGCTGGCCCACAGCAGGCGCTGGCTTTCGGCCCCCTGGGCCTGCAATGCCGCCCAACGCGGGCCGGCAAAAATCTCCTTGTACAGCTGGTAGGCCTGCTTGGCGCTGGCCAGGGCCACTTCGCCCACCATCGACTGTGCCAGTGCGCCCCGCTCGCCGCCTTCAGCCGCAATTTTCTCCAGCAGCGGGTCAATCAGCACATCGATGCGGCTCAGGAAGAAGCTGGCCACCGAGTCGATACGCGCCAGCGGCAAACCGGCTTGCGCTCGGTCTTCCAAACCCGCCAAAAATGCTTCGGTCACCAAACGGTAGCGCTCCAGCCCGAAAATCAGGGTCACGTTCACGTTCACGCCTTCAGCGATGAGACGGCGGATGGCGGGCAGGCCTTCGAGCGTAGCCGGCACTTTTATCATTACGTTGGGGCGGTCCACGGTCTGCCACAGGTGCAGGCCTTCGGCAATGGTGCCTTCGGTGTCGTTCACCAGCGTCGGCGATACTTCCAGGCTCACGTAGCCGTCGCTGCTATTATCGGCGCTGTCGTAAAGGGGCCGGAACAGGTCGCAGGCGGCCTGTACGTCGGCTACGGCCAGGGTGGTGTAGATTTCGTCGGTGGTTTTGCCTTGCAGGGCCAGCGCCTGAATGGCCGAATCGTAGTCGGCGCTGTCGCCGATGGACTTGGCGAAAATGGCCGGGTTCGACGTCACGCCGCGCAACGCCTCATCGGTGATGCGGCGCTGCAATTTGCCGTTAATCAGAATCGGGCGGCTGATAAAGTCCAGCCAAAGGCTTTGGTCGAACTGGCGGATGGCAACGAGAGGGTTCATAGAAATGCAGTTAGTATGAGCGCCAAAGGTCCGGAAAGAAGCGCGTTGTTTTCAATTAAAAAATTGCGGGATGGCGCGCCGGGGCCGTGCCCGGTAGAGCTGAGGCGCTGCTGGTTGAGGTGCCAACGACTACTGCGCCGCCACCACCGGCCACCCGTCCTTGTCCCAGGCCAGCTTCTCAATCCGCAGTTTCGGCCGGCCGTGGTCGGAAGCGTCGTAGCCGTGAAAGACGAGGTAGTCGGTTTTATCGAAGGTGTACACCGAGTTGTGACCCACGCCAAACCAGTTCTTGTCGCCAGCCAGCACCAGCGTGCCACCGCCCTGCTCCAGCAGCAGGCCCACGCCGTCCACGTAGGGGCCGGTGATTTCCTTGGCGCGGCCCACCACCATTTTGTAGGTGCTTTGGGGGCCGCGGCAGCAATAGTCAAACGAAGTGAAGAGGTAGTAGAAACCGTCTTTTTTGAAGATGAACGGGGCTTCGATGGCGCCATCGCCGGGCAGCGAGTCGTTCAGCTTGGGGTCGCGGGGGCGGCGGGCCACGGTGCGCCACTGCTCGGGCTGGGCGGGCGCGGTGAGGTCGGGCCGGAGCTGCACCAGCTTCATGCCGCTCCAGAACGAGCCGAAGGTGAGCCAGGGCGTGCCGGCGTTGTCGCGGGCCAGGTTGGGGTCGATGGCGTTCCACATGTCGCGGCCCGGCACCGACTGAATGACCTTGCCGTGGTCCACCCACTTGAAATCAGGTGACTGCGGGTCCAGGGTTTTATTCGTGACCAAGCCAATGGCCGAGGTGTTTTTGCCAAACGCCGACACCGAATAGAACAGGCTGTACTTGCCGTTGGCGAAGGAAATATCCGGGGCCCAGATGTGACCCTTAAAGCTGGGGATGGCCGCCACGGCCCAGGCTGGCGGCGCGGCAAATACCGGTTTCTGCGGCGTCCAGATTTTCATGTCGGGCGACGACCACACCGCAATACCGTTACCGGTGCAGAACATATAGTACGTCCCGTTCTGCCGAATCATCACCGGGTCGTGGGCCGGTGGGTTCGCCATCGGGCCCGGAATTGGGCGCGGGGGCTGGCCGGCGGGGGCTGGCGGCGCGGTTTGCGCGGCTACTCCCAGACTGGTCATCAATAGCAGCGCCAACAGAATTCGGGTCATGTTCATTCGAAAATTGGATTATCGATTGTGTAATCTGAAAATTGACGAGCACGCATTTGGGTTGCATCAAAGTTAAATGATTTCACAATCGTTTGTGTAAATTATTTCTTGTTTCTTCCAGCGATTGAAAAGATGTACATCTTTTCTGGCCCGGAGGATGCTGCGAAAATGGGTGCCGCCTGCCAAAAAACGCTCCGGCGTGTCGCTTCCAGCGGGTGCCCTGCCGAATGCCGGGGCCGGCGCAAGGGGCCGCGCTATTACCACCGCCTTCGGTCGGGCTTCCCCTCAACTCGCTGTACCTTCGTCCTACATTTCATATTCCTTATTTCAATTAAAATGGCCCCTCGCCGCACCCCGCCTAAAGAACCCAGCGCAACCGGCAGTCCGGTTTCCATGGCTGATTTGGCCCGGGAGCTGGGTGTGTCCATGACCACGATTTCGCGGGCCCTGAGCGACCACCACAGCATTGGGCCGGCCACCAAGCAGGCGGTGCTCAAGCTGGCCAAAAAGCTGAATTACCAGCCTAACCACCTGGCCGCGGCCCTGCGCAAGGGCAAGAGCAAGCTCATCGGCGTGATTGTGCCCTACATCGAAGGCCGCTTCTTTGCCTCCGTGGTGCACGGCATCGAAACGGCGGCCAGCAAGGCGGGTTTTAGCGTCATTATTTGCCAGTCGAGCGAGGACGTGGCCCAGGAGCGCAAAAACCTGGAAACCCTGCTCAGCGCCCAAGTAGCCGGTATCTTGATATCGGTTTCGCGGACGACCGTCGATTTTCGGCATTTTGAGAAGGTGC
>JAYSZD010000563.1:0-1533 GCA_043738185.1 Hymenobacter sp.
CCGCCCTGCTCAACAACCTGGACCTTGTGGTGCGTGGCGAAGCGCCCATTCTGGAAGAAGACGAAGCGGCCGAAACCGAAGAGGAATCCAGCCGCAAAATGGAGCTTTCGGACTTGGTGTATATCCAGGTTAAGAAACTCGATAACCTGCTTAACTTGGTAGGGGAGCTGGTTATTGACCGGGACCGAATTATGACTTTGGCCCAGGAGCTCGACAACCCGGCGCTACTGGCTACGGCCCAGCACCTGTTCCGCATCTCCGACGACCTGCAATACAGCGTGATGGATGCCCGGCTGGTGGGCGTGGGTGTGCTGCTCAACAAGTTTCCCCGCGTAGTACGCGACGTAGCTAGTGCGGAAAACAAGGAAGTAGAACTGACGCTGAGCGGCCAGGATGTGCAGATTGACCGCAACATTCTGCAAATCATCACCGATGCGCTGTTGCACCTCGTGCGCAATGCCGTCAGCCACGGCCTCGAAACCACCGAAAATCGCCTGAAAGCCGGCAAGCCGCCGATAGGAAAACTCACCCTGTCGGCCATGACGGAGCGCGATGATGTGCTACTCCAAGTGCGGGACGACGGCCGTGGCATCGATACCGAAGCCGTGCGCCGCAAAGCCATAGAGCGCGACCTCATCACCGCCAAGGCCGCCCCCGCTTTGGACGAGCAGGCCGTATGGGCGCTTTTGTTTGAGCCCGGCTTTTCGATGGCCCAGCAAGTGACCGATATTTCGGGCCGCGGTGTAGGACTGGACGTAGTCAAGCTGGCCTTGGATTCGTTGGGTGGGCAGTTGCGCGTAGATTCCGAATTGGGCGTGGGCACCACTTTTACACTGGTTCTGCCTACCTCAATTGCGGTGAAGGGTGCTTTGCTGGTTGAGGTATATGAGCGGCCTTACGCCATTCCGCTCATGCACACCGATACCGTCCTGGCCTTGCATCCCGGCCAGATTTCAATCGTCGGGGGCGTGATGGTTACGTATTTGCACGAGCAGAGCGTGCCGCTGGTGCCATTGCGTCAGCTGCTTCACGATGAGGGCGACGAGCCTTTGCCCCCAGCCCATAAAAGCGATATTGAAGGTACCCAGCATGTGTTGGTGGTTAACTATAATAGCCGTCGTTTGGGCTTGATAGTTGACCGGTTTATTCGCCAGCAGAACATTGTTATTAAGCCCCTAAGTAAGCCTTTGGACACTATTGACCTGTTTGGGGGGGTCACGTTGCTCGGAAGCGGGCAGGTGTGTCTTGTACTGGACGTGCCAGCGCTCAGCCGTTTGTTTCTTACCAAACGGCCTTAACTTTTCTTTCTTTTTCATCTCAGTCCTCGCAGCTGCACTTCCCCTATTATCGACGTTATGGATTTATCGATGACCGACTTAGAGCGTGATATAATTCGCGAGATTTTGAACATTGGCCTAGCTCGCGCCGCCGATTCGTTCGCCGTAATTGCCCAGGAACGGGTGCTGCTGGAAGTGCCAAATATCGACTTGCTCGTGAGCGACGACATTCTGGTCCGCGTGCGCGAGTACCAGG
>JAYSZD010000564.1:0-3721 GCA_043738185.1 Hymenobacter sp.
AGCCTACGCAACGCTTCCAGCAGGGCCGGTAGCGGGCTGGCGTACCGGGCACCCGGCAGCGGGCTAACTTTGCGGCGGCTCCTGTTGTTATGGCCCGAAATACCCCATCCATGCTTGATACTATCGAATCCGCCATCGCCGATATCCGCGCCGGCAAGGTTGTAATTGTCGTCGACGACGAAGACCGCGAAAACGAGGGCGACTTTATCTGCGCCGCCGAGTGCGCCACCCCGGAAATCATCAACTTCATGGCTACCCACGGGCGCGGCCTGGTTTGTGCCTCGCTGCCCGAACAGCGCTGCGAAGAGCTCGGTCTTGAGCTGATGGTGGGCCACAATACGGCCTTGCACGCCACGCCCTTCACCGTTTCGGTCGATTTACTGAAGAACGGCGTGACCACCGGCATCTCGGCTTCCGACCGCAGCAAGACCATTCTGGCTCTGATTGACCCTGCCACCAAGCCCGAAGAGCTGGGCAAGCCGGGCCATATTTTTCCCCTCAAGGCCCGCAAGGAAGGCGTGTTGCGCCGCGCCGGCCACACCGAGGCAGCGGTGGACCTGGCCCGTCTGGCGGGGCTGGCCCCGGCCGGGGTGCTGGTCGAAATCCTAAAGGAAGACGGCGAAATGGCCCGCCTGCCTGACCTGGAAATCGTGGCCAAAAAGTGGGACCTCAAGCTGGTTTCGGTGCAGGACCTCATTAAATACCGCCTCGCCACAGAAAGCCTCATTACCCGTGAAATTACGGTGAAAATGCCTACCGAAGACGGTGATTTCGACCTCTATGCTTATACGCAAAACTCGAACAACGCCAAGCACCTGGCGCTGGTGAAGGGTGACCTCAGCGGACCGGAGCCGGTGCTGGTGCGCGTGCACAGCTCCTGCGTGACGGGCGACATCTTCGGGTCCTGCCGCTGCGACTGTGGCCCGCAGTTGCGTCAGGCCATGCGCCAGATTGAGCAGGAAGGCCGCGGCGTTATCGTGTACATGAACCAGGAGGGTCGCGGCATCGGCCTGCTCAATAAGCTGAAAGCCTACAAACTGCAGGAGCAGGGCCGCGACACGGTGGAGGCCAACGAAGACCTGGGCTTCCAGGGCGACGAGCGCGACTACGGCGTGGGTGCCAGTATCCTGCGCGACCTGGGGGTGCGCCAGATGCGCCTGCTTACCAACAACCCCCGCAAGCGCACCGGCCTCATCGGCTACGGCCTCGAAATCGTGGAGACGTTGCCCATCGAAATCCACGCCAACCCGCATAATGAAGTTTACCTGGCCACCAAGCGCGACAAAATGGGCCACGAAATTATGCGCGCGGTGACCGACGAAACATCGGCTGCGTAAACGCTCAGATGGTATAACACAAAAATCCCCGATGCTTAAAAGCATCGGGGATTTTTGTGTTACAGTTTCATGCTGAGCGCAGCCGAAGTATGACATCTTTTTTGCTGCGGCTGTTTTTATGCGAGTGATTTTTTTAGACTTTAAAATCACGTGTTCATTGCTGCCAGCTGCTGCCGTAGCATCGTGAGCAGCGACTGCGCGGCGTATTCCACGTTGAGCCCGCGGCCACGGTCCAGCACGTATTCTTTGCTGATGGTTTGGGTGGCATCGGCATAGGCGAGGCACACGGTACCCACTTTTTTCGTGTCGGTGCCGCCGCCGGGGCCGGCGATGCCGCTTGTGGCCACAGCTACGTCCACGCCGAGGCGGCGGCGGGCGCCCTCGGCCATTTCGCGCACGGTGGCTTCGCTCACAGCACCATATTGGGTCAGCGTGTCGGGTTGCACGCCTAGCTCACTCTGCTTAATGTCGTTGTGATACGCTATGATGCTGCCGCGGAAGTAGGCCGAACTGCCCGGTACACTAGTGAGGCGCTGCGCCACGAGGCCGCCCGTGCAGCTTTCGGCCGTGCCAACGGTGAGGTTCCGCGCCAGCAACAGCTTGCCAATAGCCGCCTCCAAGGGGGTTTCTTCTTCTGCAAAAACATATTCCCCAATGCGCTCGCGCAACACGGGCAGCAGGGCCAGCATGCGGCCGCGCAGGTCGGGCAAACCATCGGCCGTGCCGGTAAGGCGCAGGCGCACGGCCCCAAAGCTGGGCAAATACGCCAGCTTGATGTTGGCGGGCAGCGCCTCTTCCCAATCGGCAATTTTGGCCGCCAAAAAAGACTCGCCCAAGCCGGCTGTCATCACCACGAGGTGCTCAATGGGGGCGAGGTCAAACTGCGCTTGCAGGCGTGGCAGCACGTGGTCCGTCATCAGCCGCTTCATTTCGAAGGGGACGCCGGGCATGCTCACAAACACGGTTCCCTGGTCGTTGAACCACATGCCGGGCGCGGTGCCCACCGCGTTGTGCAGCACCTCGCAGTTGGCGGGTACCAGGGCCTGCTGGCGGTTCACGTCGAGCATGGGACGCTGAAAACGTTGGAATATTTCTTCCACGTGGCGGAGCGTGGGCTCGTGTAGCACTAGCTCGGCGCCGAAGTAGCGGGCCAGCACGTGTTTGGTGAGGTCGTCTTTGGTGGGACCCAGGCCGCCGGTGATGAGCACGACCTGAGCGCGCTGCCGGGCCTGGTCGAGGGCGGCTACTATCTCATCGGCCCGGTCCGAGACCGAGGAAATCTGGCGCACGCGCAAGCCTAGCTTCCCCAGCTCTTGGCCCATAAAAGCCGAGTTAGTGTCAATTACCTGCCCGTACAGCAACTCATCGCCGATGGTCATAATCTCCACATCGGGCGGGGCGGCGTAGGTAGTCGGTAAGGAGAGCAGGTCGTTAACTGGCGTTGGGGAGGACATCTGGAGGGAGTAAGAATAGGTTTGGCCGCAAATTTGTCTTCAATTTGCACACGCGGCGGTCCAACGACAGCCATAGGGGCTTTCCGGTTTTCCCGTCGCGACAGTTTTTTCATGTTTACTCGCATTGCCGGCGGTCTGCTGGTAGCCGGCCTGTTGGCCCTGGCGGCCCCCGCCGCCCACGCTCAAACTACCAAAAAATCAGCCGCCGCGAAATCAGCCGCCGCCAAAAAAGCGGCGGCCAACCGCGCCGCCGCCGCAAGAGCCGCTGCCGCCAAAGCTACCGCCGCTAAAGCGGCCGCCGCCAGCGCCGCTGTCGCTACGCCCGCACCTGCCGCCGCGCCCCTCACCGAATCCATGGCGAGTGCGGGCATCAAAGATGCGCTGAATAAGGGCATTATTAAGGCCGTTCAGTTCGCCTCCGAGCCCGATGGATTCAATTTGAACGATGAGATTCGCATACCCTTTCCCGAAGACGCCATCCTGATGAAAACGACTCTGAGCCGCTTTCCGGGCATGAATACGCTGGTGGAATCCTTCGAAACTCAGCTCAATCGTGCTGCGGAAGCCGCCGCACCCAAGGCCAAAGAGATTTTCCTTAATGCCCTCGCCAATATTAGTATTTCGGATGCGCTGACTTTGGTAACCAGCAGTTCTACGGACGCCGCCACCCAGTTTCTGCGCAAGTCCACCGAAGCGCAGCTTATCGCGGCATTCAAACCGGATATCAGCGCGGCCATCGACCAAGTGGGCGCGGGCAATGCCTACAAGAAAATGACCAGCCAGTACAACCGTATTCCGCTGATGACGCCCGTGCAGACGGATTTATCGGCCTACACCACCCAGAAAGCGGTGGACGGGCTGTTCATTCTGCTGGCCAATGAAGAAGTAAAAATTCGCAAGAACCCGGCCGCCCGCACCTCCGAAATACTC
>JAYSZD010000565.1:0-1532 GCA_043738185.1 Hymenobacter sp.
ACTTCCAGCACCGAGAGGTATTCGGTCAGCGGTAGGTCGGAGTAGTCGGGCGTGCCCACTTCGTGGTGCGGCACATCGGGGTGCGGGTGGTTGATGTATTGGATTGCGCCGGTTTCATCGCGCAGAAAAGTGCGCTGAAGCTGTTCTAAGCTGGTAGCTGGTAGCTGGTAGCCATTAGCTTCTTCTATTTGATTGCTAATTTCTGCGGGAGAGCTAACAGCTGACAGCTGACAGCTAATAACTGACAACAAGTGCAGCCACGGGCCTTCGCCGTCGTCTAGGGTCAGGTAATCGATGTAGTCGAAAAAGCGGGGCTCCTGAATGGTGCGCAGCTCGGTATTGGGGTAGCCGCCACCCATGATGGTGACGGTGGCGGGGCTGGTTTGCTTAATGCGCTGGGCCAGCCGCAGGGCGCCGTAGAGGTTGCCGGGAAAGGGCACCGTGAAGCCCACCACGTCGGGCTGCACGCGGGCCAACAGGGCGTCCAGCTCCTCCAGCAGCAGGCGGTCCATCAAGTTGGGCGCGGCAGCCAAGGCCTCGTGCAGGGGCTCGAAGCTGGTGGCGGAAAGGGCCAGCTTTTCGGCGTAGCGCGAGAAGCCGAAGTGTGGCCCCACGGTTTCCTTAATGAGGTCAGCCAGGTCTTCGAGGTAGAGCGTGGCCAAGTGCCGGGCCTGGTCGGTGAGGCCCATGGTACCGAAGGCGGTTTCCAGGTCGGCCACGTTGTCGAAGCGGCTGGCTTCGGGCAAAAAGCGGCCGTGGCAGATGCGCGGAGCCAGCGTGAGGTCCTTGTTTTGCAGAAACCGGATAACCGGCGTGATGGTAGACAAGTAGCGGTTTTGCAGGCGTAGCATACGCGTGGCATTGTCGCTCAGGTCGAAATCCCCGGCTTCAATCTCAGCAAAAACCTGCTTCAGCCCATCCGTCGAAAACAACCGTAGCACCAGCTGCAAGCCCATATCGGCCTGCGTTACCTGATAGCCGCGCCCGCCTAAAAACCCCTTGATGTAGGCCGTGGCCGGGTACGGGGTGTTGAGCTGCGTGAGCGGCGGCGTGAGAAGCAGGATGCGGGGCGAGACGATGAACACGGCAGCAACTAACCCGGCAAGGGCGGCCGGGGTTCATTTCGGACAAAGGTCGGGTATAGTTGATGGTGTGGCGCAATGGCTGCGCCCAAAAACGGCCGCAACACGGCCGCTTCCGCATGCCAACGACTAAATCCTGTTGGGTCACGGCGCAAATTCTGTACATCCCATCTTCTATCCCAGCCGTAAAACAGTAAATACCAATTACCTTTTTTCCACCAAACCTCTTTCCCGATGAATCATCCCGCTGCTTTACCCCGCAC
Organism: Hymenobacter sp.; assembly: GCA_043738185.1. Lineage (GTDB taxonomy): Bacteria > Bacteroidota > Bacteroidia > Cytophagales > Hymenobacteraceae > Hymenobacter. Next base: position 1,346 of record JAYSZD010000565.1, read on the forward strand.
CCGCAAAGACAACCGCGCCGTAATTGACGCCCTCAGCCGCTGCATCGCGGCTTGCGAGATGTGTGCTGACGCCTGCCTCGACGAGAACGACACTAGGGCGTGAGGACAATAAGAAATCAGCTATTCATCTAAGCCAATCAAGTGCTGCCCCGATATGCCAGAACGCGAGGAAGGAAACGACGGTTTT
>JAYSZD010000566.1:0-3718 GCA_043738185.1 Hymenobacter sp.
TACGCCGGCCACGTTGGGCACGCTGGCCTGGCCGCCGAGCTTGCCCTCGGTGCCCACCTCCTGGGCCACGCGGGTTACTTCGCCGGCAAACAGGTTGAGGGAGGCTACCATCTGGTTCAGGTTCTGCTTCAATTGCAGGAATTCCCCTTTCACGTCAACGGTTACCGTCTGGGTCAGGTCGCCCTTGGCCACGGCCGTGGCCACGTTGGCAATGTCCCGCACCTGGCTGGTCAGGTTGCTCGCCATGTAGTTCACGTTGTCGGTCAGGTCTTTCCACACGCCAGCCACGTTGGGCACGCTGGCTTGGCCGCCGAGGCGACCCTCGGTGCCCACTTCCTGGGCCACGCGGGTTACCTCGCCGGCAAACAGGTTCAGCGAGTCCACCATCTGGTTCAGGTTCTGCTTCAATTGCAGCAGCTCGCCTTTCACATCGACGGTTACCTTCTGGCTCAGGTCGCCCTTGGCCACGGCGGTGGCCACGTTGGCAATGTCCCGCACCTGAGAGGTCAGGTTGCTGGCCATGTTGTTCACGTTGTCGGTCAGCTCCTTCCATACGCCGGCCACGTTGGGCACGCTGGCCTGGCCGCCGAGCTTGCCCTCGGTGCCCACTTCCAGGGCCACGCGGGTTACCTCGCCGGCAAACAGGTTGAGCGAGTCCACCATCTGGTTCAGGTTCTGCTTGAGCTGCAGGAATTCCCCCTTTACATCGACGGTTACCTTTTGGGTCAGGTCGCCTTTGGCTACGGCCGTGGCCACGTTGGCAATGTCCCGCACCTGACTCGTCAGGTTACTGGCCATGTTGTTCACGTTGTCGGTCAGGTCTTTCCAGATGCCGCCCACGTTGGGCACGCTGGCCTGGCCGCCGAGCTTGCCCTCGGTGCCCACCTCCTGAGCCACGCGGGTTACCTCGCCGGCGAAGATGTTCAGGTTATCAATGGTTTTGTTGATGGTTTCGGCCATCAGCTTGAAGTCGCCTGAAACCGGAATCTGGAAGCTTTCGTCCAGATTGCCGCGACTGATGTTCTTCAAAACCTTGCCTACTTCCAGTACCGGCACGGCGATGCTATCAACCAGGCCGTTGATGTTGTTAATCATATCGCGCCAGAAGCCGGCGGCACCGTCGGCCGAAGCGCGGGCCTTGAGGTTGCCTTCCACCCCGGCTACTTTGGAGATGCGCGACACTTCACCGCCCACCCCGCCAATCATTTCCACCATGGAATTATAGGCTTCCGCGATTTCGGCGAAAATGTCGTCGTTCTGTTTGGTGAGGCGCACCGACACGTCGCCTTTCTTGAAGGCATCGAGCGCGTACAGCACCCGGTTGAGCTGGTCGTTGACGTAGCCGGGGTCCTGCGTATCCACCGAACCCCGCGAACCACCCTTTTTGCGGGTCAGGTCGTTGTTGGTCCGGACCACATCCAGGCTTGAAATGGCACCAGCATCCGGCTTTTCGGCGGAATCGTCTTCCGAATCTGCCACGGTCGCGAAACGGCGATGCTCAGTTTGCGGAGTTTTGGGGGAAGCCATATAATAATAGGTGTCAAACGGATGAAAGGAAGACGGGATGCGAAGGCGAAAGTACGTGCAATAAGCCGGAATAAGCAAAGAGTTGGCCGGTGGCAAAGGGAGTGAACCCGCTCGTGCCCAAGGCCTGTTTCAGAACCTTTGAAGCGCCCCTATTATTAATAAGTGCCGTAGTGCTGGGATTTATCCGGCATCTTTGCGGCCAAATTCAACATTTCCCTACGGCTGGCCGTTTCAATCAGTACTGTCCTTTTTCGTCTGCCGTCCCCCTTTCCCGTCCACATGGTCAAGAATTTAGTTATCGTCGAGTCGCCGGCCAAGGCCAAAACCATTGAAGGCTACCTCGGCCAGGATTTTGTGGTGCGCTCCAGCTACGGGCACGTTCGCGACCTGCCGAAGGACAACAACGCCATCGATATTGCGAATGGATTTAAGCCTACTTACGTAGTATCGTCCGACAAGCGCGAGCTAATCGCGCAGCTGAAAAAACTTTCGAAGGAGGCCGAAACGGTGTGGCTGGCGAGTGACGATGACCGCGAGGGCGAAGCCATTTCGTGGCATCTGGCCGAAACCCTGAACCTGCCCGAAACCAAAACGCGCCGCATTGTATTCCGTGAAATCACCAAAAATGCCATCCTGGCCGCCATTGCCGCGCCGCGCACGGTGAACCAGAATCTGGTGAACGCGCAGCAGGCCCGCCGGGTGCTCGACCGCCTCGTAGGCTTCGAGCTGAGCCCGGTGCTGTGGAAAAAGGTGAAGCCCGGCCTGTCGGCAGGCCGGGTGCAGTCGGTGGCGGTGCGCCTGGTAGTGGAGCGGGAGCGCGAAGTAGCGTCCCACCTCTCGGCCAGCGCCTACCGCGTCGTGGCGCGCTTTGATGCCGGCCGCGGCGCCGTGCTGGAAGCCGAGCTGCCGACCCGCTACAAAGTGCGCGACGAGGCGGAGGCTTTCTTGCAGCGCTGCCTCGGGGCCACGTATCAAATTGAAAGCCTCGACAAAAAGCCTGGGAAGCGCAGCCCTGCCGCGCCCTTCACCACATCTACGCTCCAACAGGAGGCTTCGCGTAAGTTGGGCTTCTCGGTGGCTCAAACCATGAGCGTGGCCCAAAAGCTGTACGAAGCCGGCAAAATCAGCTACATGAGGACGGATTCGGTGAACCTGTCGGGCGAGGCCATGACGGGTGCTCAGAACGCCATTACAGCCGCTTACGGCGCCGAGTACCACCACACCCGCACGTTCAAAACCAAGTCGGCATCGGCCCAGGAGGCCCACGAAGCCATTCGGCCCACCGATTTTGCTTTGGTAAAAGCTGGTTCCGATGCCTCGGAGCAGCGCTTGTACGACCTGATTCGCAAGCGGGCCATGGCTTCGCAAATGGCGGAAGCGGTGATTGAGCGCACTACGGCCGTAATTGGCATCAGCACGCAGCCGGGCGTCACGTTCACGGCCACGGGCGAGGTCATCACGTTTGAGGGTTTCCTGAAAGTGTATGCCGAAAGCAAGGACGACGAGGACGAAGAAGAGGCCAAAGACGCCGAGTCGAGCTTCTCGCGCGGCCTGCCGCCGCTGAGCGTGGGCCAGGCCCTGCCCCTGCTGCGCCTGAGCGCGACGGAGCGGTTTTCGTCGCCGCCGGCCCGTTACACCGAGGCTTCGCTGGTGAAGAAGCTGGAGGAAATGGGCATCGGCCGGCCTTCCACTTACGCCCCCACCATCAGCACGGTGCAGAAGCGCGGCTACGTGGAAAAAGACACCCGCGAAGGCAAGGAGCGCAAGTTCCACGTGCTGACGCTGGACGAAGCGGCAGTGAATACCGAGGTAAAAACCGAGAACTACGGCGCTGAGAAAGCCAAGCTGTTTCCGACTGATACGGCGATGGTGGTGAACGACTTTCTGGTGGAGCACTTCCCCGTGATTGTGGATTTTCAGTTCACGGCCAAGGTAGAGGACGAGTTTGACCAGATTGCCAACGGCCTGGAGGACTGGACACAGATGCTGACTAATTTCTACGGCAATTTTCACGCGACCATTGAGGCCGGGCAGGACATTGAGCGCAGCACCCTGGGCAGCACCCGCGAGATTGGCGTGCACCCCGAAACGGGCGAGAAAATAACCGCCCGCCTGGGCCGCTACGGCCCCTACGTGGCCCTGGGCGACACCGAAGGCGAAACCAAGCCCGCTTACGCCAACCTGCGCAAAG
>JAYSZD010000567.1:0-9813 GCA_043738185.1 Hymenobacter sp.
GTCTGTTTTTCTTTTTTGCGCACACCTACAATGCACACGCCCCACTCATTTTACCGTTAACTACCATTGCTGAGCTAGCGGCCGCCACCGATTGGCAAGTTCGGGTTTCTCACATCCTCAGCGTGTTGGACCCGGAACTTGACTGGGTGGCGGAAGTTCAGACGCTGGATTTGATTGGAAACCAGATTAGCTCCTTAAGCGGCTACGAAAACTGGCACGCCGACACAATCCGTATGCGGGATGAAGCGGCGGCGCAATTATTCTCATTACTGGGCAAAAAGGTCGTACGAGAAGGGATTTTACGCTTCTTGGCCGCGCTGGCCATGGCTGGCGCCCCGGTTGCCGCTCCCGCCATCAACCCGGTCGTTCTTTCAGCAAAAGGCCGGCTAGCTCTACTCGTGCTTCATTTGTTTGGTCACTCCTCCACCATGGAGGCCGAGCCCTTGGCCGAGTTGCTCGTGAGCCTGTGGAATTTTACAAACCTTGCCAACGGCGTGCGGGAAACGCGGCTCATGCTGCTCAATCTTCTGGAGCATTCGATAATTTCAAACAAGCGTGCAGCCGTCCTCACCCACTTATGCGACAGCCCCGTCATTGACGTGGAAATAAAACAGAAAATTATTGAAAACCTGGTTTCGCAGGTGCAATTCCGCCGAAGCGGGTTGAAAGACCCCGACCGCAAAGCTGAACTGGCTACCGAATGGCTATTTGAATTGGTGCGCGAAGCCTAAAGGCTGCTGGTGCCAGGAGATTAGGCTTTTTAAAGGCTTTAAACACGACAAACACTGCTTTTTAGGAAGCCTATCTGCACATGCCTCGCCTAAAAGGCATTTGCTTTTCGGGTTCTCATGCCCACTTCACTACAGGACTGTTAATTCCTCCGGATAGATGCCGAATTGATTTTTAAAGCTTTCCCGCACCCATTCCTTCAACTGCTGCTTATCGCCGGTGGAAGTCAGCCAATCGTAATTATAAGTAAATGGACCCGGCTCGCGTATCCATTTGTTAATCATGTCATAGCTAACATTGTACTCGTAAAAAGCATTGAATGACTCCACGAGGTTATCTTCCGGGTAGCCCTCAAACAGAAGGGGCCTGATTTCACCGTCCGATTCATCAATGAACAGTGCCCGGTGCTTTTCAAACAACGTTTTAACCAAGGCTGGGTCTAGTTCGGGGCTCGCTTCGTCGGTCATGTTGCGGCCCGGCCAGCAAAACACTTGGGGATAGTTGACTTTGTCTTGCTGAAACCGGACGTATTTCGAAAAGAACAGCCGGATGGACAAATTGAGCGGTGAAAAGCGCATTTCGCTTTCCTCACGCAGCACCTGCCGCACCTGTTCGTGCTGTTCTGCCCAGCCAGCGACGACCCTGCTGCCCGCGAGCGGGGAAAAGCACATTATTTCCCGGCACAGGGCGTCGCTTAGGTTCCGGTACTCGTCTCCTGAGTAGGTAACCAGTTGGGCCAGCCAGGCAGCGGGGTTCTTGGCCACAACGTCGCACAGCAGGATGAACCGGAAACCCGGGTCATTGGAAATGATGAACGTTTCGAAATGCAACACGTCCATTGGAAAGCCATCGGTGGGATTGATGGCGATGTCGCAGAGGAGCAGAAATAGCCCCACTACGGGGTTATTCAGCTCATCCGGACGCGCAATGGTGGTACGTTTCAGAAAGAGCTGGTAGGCTTCCACATAGATGCCGCTTAGCATCCCGACAGCTTCAAAATCGGCGTAAGAGAATTGATTGTTTAAGGCGATGGTGAGGTACTGCAGTTGGTTGAATCTGGCCTGACCTTCAAACAAGGCCCGGGTGCCTAGTGGCGCAATGGTCATGCCGGCGTCTACCACGAAGCCGGCAGCCTGTTGCTGTTCGACCCGATGAAACTCAGTAACCCAGCGGTCGGGGTTGGGCAGAAAAGCGTATTCCGGGTCCAGCGTGGCGGCCAGCGTGCCAATTGACGAACCCCACAGAATGCGAAAGCAATGCCCCACAGTTAGAAAGAACCGTTTATCCTGGCTTATGGCAGCGACATTCCTATTGTCCAGAATGAAGAGCTTAGCATAATGCGTATCGTACCAGTTATGCAGGATGATATTCACCACTTGGTTGCCGTGCGGCTTAGTATGGCCGCCCAGCAACTGGTCGTAAGCCAGAATGGATTTGTATTTCTCGCCATTGGCGAGCAACTTATTCAGGTCGCGGTGGGCGGCATGTGCAACAGCCGGATAACTGAGACTGGTAATGAAGCCGAGGTGGGAACCCACATGCTGCCACCAATGGATGTTCTCGTGGAGGTAAGTAGAAAAGGCTTCTATCTTTTGATAGGTCAGGGCCTCACTGTTCAACGCATCCCGCACGTCCTGGCGGAGCCGCAACACGAATTGCATCGGGCTGTACGAACCGCGCGGGGCCGGCCTGTCAGTAGCAGATGCTAAGTCTAGTTGCTCATCGCTCAGCAGCAGTTCGGGATGAAGATGCATCGAGTCGTCAGAGGTAGTGGGCATCATAAGCGTTGGTAATGGGATAGTTTGGAGCCGAAGGCAGTACTGTCAATATAGGGGGTTGCGCTGAAAATGTGTGAAGCCGGCCAGTTTCAAGCCACAGACTGGTCTGAACATAACCGGTGGCCGCAACTGCAAACCTATTAGACAACTACGTGCGCCGTGAATCGGCCTTGTCTATTCGGTGCTTTGCACGAGTTCTGTTTAATTGGTTGTCTCGTGTAGCTTTGGGGGTTCACTTTCGCTCTACCCAATGCAATACCTCTATAAGGACTTTACCTTCGGCCGGCAGGTGCTGCGCTGCGTGCGCCTGCTCGATTACCCTACCCGAACGGGCGGCGACCAACCGTCCGGCGGGTTTCACAACGCAGGTGAAGCCGCGGAGCCCTCGCTTCAGTTGAGTACCCACCAAATTAATCAGCTCCACGAGTTGCGTAACCAGCAGCGCCTCGAAAACCGGCTGGTGTACTTTGATATTGACGATGCTCACTTGCCTAATCCTGGTCAGCTCATGCGAGATTTTGAGTACGGTGCGGTGTCGGAAGACACGGAAGCTTGGGCGTTTACCATCGGTAACGTAGTGTAGGCCACGCACTGTCCTTAAAACGCGCACGGCGAGGGCACTGTCTTGATTGGCGAGCATGCCGTCCAGAAGTGTTGCGTCCACGCCTACCAAAGCGACGTCCCTCGGCCCGTCTCGTCTCCGCCGCAGGCCTCAGAGTCATCTCTCCGAGAGAAGCAAAACGCGTCAGCGGGGTATATGCCGGTGGATTAGGATGTGTTAACAGTCGCGCAACCAGAGCACGGCTGCAGCTAGATGAGTGAAGGGGCCCGATAAAAAGGGAGCGATAGGCGCCCACTGCTAATCCGTCATCAAACAGTACATGTTTAAACGTAACCCCTACTGTTAATGCTTCCTAGTTACGCGACAGCATTCAATGGGATTACACCTAAATCAAGAGATGGGTAAAAGCTAGTTGCGATGTTCGTTGTGTAGTCGACTTAGCGCCGTCGGCCGGATGACAACGGCGCGGCCAGCCCAACACGTTCTACGGCCTGAAAGCCACCGGTCTTGGTGAACTTCATGGTGTGGTTGAAGTTGCGCATGGAATCAGAAGGGTCGAGAGCAGTAAAGTTGAGTCCCTCCATGGTAGGGCGGGGCATCGCCGCGGAAACAATGACCTGGCTTTCAATAAGCCCGGTAGCGGGATTAAGCTGCTGGCTGAGGGCGTGTACAACGACCTGGCTTACGGGCAGGTGTGCCTGGACCTCCCGCGCCACGCGGAGTAGACAACCGCAGACATAGTCTTGGTAAAGCTCGTTGAATTTGCTGACGGGAAGCGCCTTCCGGGAAAGCTTGCCACTGGCCAGCTGGGTCACCACGAAATCGGGAATGACTTCGGCGGTGTTCACGTGCACGTCTACTTCGATGTGGTCGGCGGTGAAGGTGAATTCGAGGTGGGAGCCGAGCTGGTCGATGCCTGCAAAGGGATTGAAAATATCCAGCACCTGCCGGTACACGTCGGAATCCCTGGCCAGCACTTGGCGGGTAAGGTCCTGCCAATCGGTGAGCTGGCGGGCGTGCTCGGCCTGGCTCTCCGCGGTTCGCTGCTGGTCGAGTTGACGTGCGGCGGCCACGGCCTCCTGCAGGCCTTGAATCTTACCGGGGCCGCGCTTGAAAAGGCGGTCGAAGAAGCCGGGTTGGTACGTGTCCAAAGCCGTCTGGGCGGCGCGCTCGTGCTCGAAGCTAGGCAGGGGAGCGACCGGAGGACGCTCGTGCTGCATGGCCGTCCAATTGAGCTCGTCGCTGCAGTCGTGGTGCACGGACTTTATGACGCCGATGTAATCGTTATAGCCAGCCACAGCCTGGGCCGCGCTGGTAATGGCTTGTTCTTTCTGCAGCTGCTTGAACTGCTGGGTAGCCACGCGGGCGCGGCGCTGCTGGTCGCGCTCGATGCGCCGGGCCGTGGCGGCAAATGAGCGGGCGGCTCCTTTCCAACTCATAGGTGGGGTGTCGTGAGAATGGCTAAAATGACTGTAATGGAGCGGGCAGCCTATAGCTCCTGCTCTTCGGCCTCCAGTTCCGTGGGCTCGTTTTCCAACTGGAATTTCTCCCATTCGGCCCGGTCAAGGGTGTTGTTGGCCAAAGCCTGCTCGATGGCCAGGCTCTCGCGGTACTCGCGGGCCGCGGCCGAAAGGGTCCACTTCGTGTCGATACCCAACCGCTCAATCTCGCCGCGAATCTGGGCCAGGTCCACGCGGAAAAATTCTTTGCGGGGGTTGGCTTTGTTGACTTGATTGCGCAGGAAGTGCCGGTGCAGGTCGCGCTCCAGGGCGGGGGCGTCATCGCTGAAGAGCAGGGCGTGCACGTCGAACTCGAAGGGCACCGAGGCGTCGCCCAACTCCCGCACCCGGTCGAGCGGTTCAAGGCGGCGGGTCATGCCGATTTTGTACACGTGCTCGCCGAAGGAGCCGACGTTAGAGATGATGTACACGTGGCCGGACTTGGTTTGCTGGGCCATGGACAGGGCCCGCTGATTCTTCTCCTGCGCCACCTGCAGCCTGCCTTCCAATTCGAGAAGCTGGGCCTCGAAGGCGGCGCGCTGCTCGTCGGAGGCCTTGGCGGCCTGCTGCTGCATTTTGTCGATGGCCTTCTGAATGGTGTCTTCCTGCTTGGCGGCGTCGCGCTGTGCTTTCTCGAAGTCACGCCGGGCTTTTTCTTCCTCCCGAATCTGCTCTTTGATGAGGCGCTGCTCCTCACGCTCCTTCATCTTCAATTCCTGCGCCACGGTGAACCAGCGCAACTCTTCGAGGCGGGCCTGCAGGTATTCGGGCATGATGCGCGCATCCTTGAAGGGCTTGCCGAGGTTATTGACTAGAGCATACGCGTCCTTAATCTGTTGCGCCAGGGTGCCGTAGTTGTCGTGTTTGGCGCCGGACAGCACTGTATCCACTTTGCCATTGAAGGCATCGGTCACGAAGTTCACGGCCGTCGTTTTGCGAATGGCTTCCACGTAATCACACGCGGCGGCCGTCGCGGTCCGCACCATGAGGCGGGTGCGTTCACGGGCTTTTTTCAATTCGGCTCCGGCCTCCGTGTAGCTAAAGTCTTCGGCTACCTCGTCGAGCACCGTGTAGGAAGGCACCAAATACTGGTCGCCGTAACCCGTAATAACATTTTTGAGCGCCTGAATGGTCTTCTCCAGCCCGGCGGCGTTGCGAGCCGCGGCCAGGGCTTCACCGGCAATTTCTTCGGCTCGCTGGTTGGCCGTGGCCACGATGTGGGCTGCTTCGCGGGTGGCGTTGAGCAACACGCCGTCGGCCTGGGTTTGCAAGGTCCGGGCTTTGACGCCGGCCTGGTCACGAACGTCTTTCCCCTCTGCTTTGGCCTGTTGCAGTTCGGCGCTGGCCGCGGCGCGGAGGTCGGCGGCCTCCCGCTGCGCACGGGTGAGCACTGTCGCGGCTTCGTTGTCGGCCGCGGCGCGCACCTGGCGGGCATGCTGCTCGGCGTCCAAGATGGTGCGGTACTGGCTGAGTTGAGTAAGCTCCCCCTGTAGCTGCGTTTCGCGGGCAGATGCGGCGGCGGTTTGTTGCGCCGCCGCCGCTCGGGCAGTGGCGAGTTCCTGCTCTTTGGCCTTGATTTTTCGGCCTTGAGAAAAGAGCAAGAGCAGGGCAAGGAATAAGAAGAAGAGTAAAAGTGGCGTCATGGGCAGATGGAGTATAAAGCTAAATATATCAAATGTAGCGAACTAGGGAGGGCAAACCAACACGCCTTTTCAGCTTGTAAAGAAGGCACCGGGCTGGAGAAAACCAGCAGCCCTGAAATGGCTTATAAAAACGGGCTTTAACAGTCTCTACAGGATGTTCAAGACCCCACTATCGGTGCGGCTAATGGTCAGCATTTGTCCCGAGCTATTTGAGTAGGGCACGGGTTATGCGAGCATGAATTGCGTAGCAAAGTAGCGGTTCATGCCGGCAAACAAGTAATCATCCGCCTGCATGGCCTGGACCTGTTGCTGGATATCAACCTGAAGTTGCGGGTCGGGCATTTTGTGGGCCGCGAGTTGGAGCACTTGAAACATCCTGTACGTTTTGTAGCGGAGGCTTTTTAACTCCACTCGATTCAGGCCGTAATATTCTTCGGCGGCTAGCGCATGCGCCCCATATTGGGTGGCAACCGGCACTAAGGTCACTTCCTGCGTCACATCGTCCGCCTCATAGGCAAAATACTGCGCGGGGTCGTCGTCGTAGGGGTTGAGCAGCAACGCCTGCTCTAGCCGATGTGCCTGCTCGTATTGCGCCAGGCTGTAGCCACCGGAGTCCGTCAGCGGGTCGGGCGAAAGCGAGCCGGCGAGTTGCTGGAGCTCCGCATCCGTCAACGCGGCCGTTACCGCCGGGGCGGGCAGGCGGGCAGAGTCAGTCACCGGGAAATTATCGCTCTTGTATACTTGGTTACAAATCTGGCAAGCGTAGAGGTAGTTGTCGTAGGTGTACGCCAGCCACCAGTAGATTCCTTTCGGGCGGTAGTGTTCCACATCGCCGTGCGCCACCACGTCGGTAGTGGCCTCGCAGTAGGCGCACTTGCCGTGACTTTCCTTTTTCAACTGGGCTTTGGCACTTTTCCAATACGTGGACAGGAAGGCGTGTTGCTTCAGGGTGCCTTGCAGCACATCCCGTTGCGCTTGCAGCAGCAGCAAGTCCTGCGCCAGCTTTTTAGCGCCTCGGTACTTGACCAGGATGGCCTGGCCACTTCGCTCGCGTTGCAACGGAATCATAACCTACTGCGCGTTCAGGTTGGCTTCGATGCGTTGCAACAACTCCATCTCGGGGTCGCCTACTAGGGGCGCGTTACGTTGCGGCCTGATTTCGAGCAGCTGGCTGCTCACGGCCGCCAGTTCCCGCTTCTCGGCGGCCGTGAGGTTCTTCTCCCGTGCTTTAAGCTGCGTGTACTGCTGCTTGGCTGTTTCCACTTCGCGACTCTCGTCCGTGGCGATGCCAAACATGGGGGACATTAGCAACTGATTTACCAGCAGCTGCTGTGGCGAGCCAATGAAAGGAATCAACTCCACGGCGTGCCGCGCATTGCGTCTTAGCGCAAACAGTTCGTTCTCCCCCGCCTGCTGCGCCGTCAAGGCGGAGTGAGTCGTAGCCACTACTTGAAAATTGGGCAGCTTGTCGCTGATGAAGTCGTAGAGCAAGCGCTGCCACTTCGGGTGTAGGTGCAAGTCTATCTCATCAAGCAACAGCAAGCCACGGGCGCGAAGTGGCTCGCGCCGGTCGCGGAACGTTTCGGTGATGCGAAACAGCAAATCGCCAATCCAAGCGGCCATGTTCTGGTACCCGTCACTAAGTTGCTCCAGGGGCACGAGTCCATCGCTCGTTTCAAACAGTACCTGCTTCTGGCGCTTATCAATGGAGTGGAAGGAAATGCCCGGCAGAAAGCTATTGAGCGCTTCCCGGATTACAGCCAGACCGGCTTCGCCGTCCTGGTAATCCAGGTCCATTATCCACGCCGCCAGGGGGTGCAACGTGGCGCCCCCGTCGAAGAGGTTGCGAATGTTGCCCACGCGACTGCCGTACCGGCCCGCTTCTGCATACCCCGCCGTACCGGCGCCGTCACTTACGAGCCGGCGACTGGCCCCGTAAGCCACGGTGAAGTAGTTGCGCTCAGCGTTGTCAATCGCGTCGTCGATGAGCTGCAGCGCCTGCTGGTTGTTCGCAATCAGGCGCGAGAGCGAATCGCCGCGCTTGATTTCCAGCGCCAGCTCGCGCTCCTCGCCCTTTTTAGTCGTCAGCCAGGCCCGGATGGTACAGGACTTTTTGCCCAAGGCAATCCAGCTATCCGTGTTGCCAATGATTTCGCCCAGCGCATTGCTGCCGCACGTAATCAAGGCAATGGCCTTGAGCAGGTTACTCTTGCCCGTGCCATTTTCGCCCAACAGCAGCGTCCACTGCCGATTAGCAGTGGGCGTGACCTCAAAATTCAATTCCAGCGTGGAAAGGCATTTGAAGTTTTGCAGGACGAGCTTGCGAAGGAACATGACGAATGGAGGAAGCAGGAGTGCAATAGTCTGGAGCAGTATACACAATATAACCGGTTGACCGCTCCTTTGTCAATCGGCCGACGCTATCCAGGCGCGCAGCGATTGAATCGTTCTGGCCCTAAGCCACCGGGGGCACGTTGGCTGGATAATAAGCCGCCGCCGCATGCTGCTGTCGCCTCCGGACGCTCTCGTCCACGATTTCATGGGTATGGTGGCCGGTGCGGATGGGTCGCAATTGCTGGCCCAACAGGCGATAAAACCACGTCATGGAATCCCGTAGCTCATCGCCGAACCAGGGCTTGTAGTAGCTGAGAAACTTCTCGTCCACGCCTAGTCCCAGCGCCGTGGCTTTGTCCTTCATCCAGTGCAGGGAGCAGTTGGCTAATCCGTCGTGCTCGTAGCCGCCGCCGACGTTGGTGTGCACGCCGGCAAACCAGCGCTGTTCCAGGACTTGGTCCGCACTAGGATTTTCCCAAAGCGAAGGCTGAAACGTGCGCCGCTTTTCGTCAATGGCCAAGGCGTGGTACGCGTGGCGAATAATGGGGCTTAGCCGAGCGTCATGAAACTGGTAGCGACGACGATTGAGCAATGAGAAGCCATTCAGCGGCAAGCCCAACGCGCCCACCGTGTCCCACACCCCCACGCAATCAATGGCGATGGTTTGGACTTGGTGGGTAACCCGGAAGGCGTCTACCTGCCGCTGCCAAGCGGTTTGGTCGTCCTCGGCGGGTGGACGCTGGCGATAGAGGGAGTAGGCCTCGGGGACGAAGAAATCGTGGGTCTTGGGGAGCAGACCCAGGTGTTGAATGAGGCCCGCCAGGCTGCGGACGGCGTAGGCTCCGCGACTAAAGCCAAAGAAGAAAACAGCGTCGCCGGGCGCGTAGTTGTAGAGCAGAAAGCGGTAGGCCTCGCGGATGTTGCGGTCAAGTCCCGCCCCGACGCCACCGCCCAGCCACCGGTCCAGGCCCGGGTTGTTGCCCACCCCTTCGTCATAATAGGTAACTTGCACGGTGCCGTCCGGGGTTACGGGTTGAATGGCCCGCACCATCTTCATCACGTTGGTGGGCTTGCGCTTCCCCCGGTCTATGTTCTCGGCCTTGTTCCAGGTGCCGTCACACAGCACAATCAGACGTTTGCTCATCGGTAAAGGTAGCAGTAGCCTATTGACCACTAGGGCGTGAGGACAATAAGAAATCAGCTATTCATCTAAGCCAATCAAGTGCTGCCCCGATATGCCAGAACGCGAGGAAGGAAACGACGGTTTT
>JAYSZD010000568.1:0-1530 GCA_043738185.1 Hymenobacter sp.
CTGGCTGTTGATTTGCCGGCTCCCATGCGCTACCAGCGCACGGTGGCGGACCGCCCCGCCGACGGCATTCTGCGCGCCGTGCAGGCCGGTGATGCCGACCTGATAGTGGTGCTGGCACGGCCCCGCAGCTTTTGGGGGCAACTGTTTCACCACAGCGTAACGGCTGAGGTGCTGCTGCACAGCCCGGTGCCCGTGCTGGTGCTCCCTACGCTGGCCTAGAGAAGCTACTAGCCAAATTCTTACCTCGTCCGCATGGACCAAGACTTGCAGCGAAGCCTGGATGAAAACGTCAAGGTGGCCGCGGGAGCTTAGGAGCACCCGCCGCAGCAAGAGCGTTGCAGCCACTGCGAAAGCACCAAGGGGGCTGGATGCCGACTGAACGGGGGCTGCATAGGTGCCTTGCGCCGCATCAACGACTGCCCAGGCCCATTCTAACCAACGCCTACTTATGGACTATTACCTAACCTCCGTGGCCGACGTGGCCGCCGAGCTAAAGACCTCGCCGTCCGGCCTCGACGCGGCCACGGCCAAGCAGCGCCTGGCCGAGCACGGCCCCAATCAGTTGGTTGATACGCAGCAGAAAACCATTTGGCAGCTGGTGCTGCACCAGCTGGCCGACGTGATGATTCTGGTGCTGTTGGCCGCCGCCGGGGTGTCGTTGCTCATCGGCGAGGCCAAGTCGGCGTATGTAATTCTGGCCATCGTGGTGCTCAACGCCATCATCGGGTTCGTGCAGGAATACCGGGCGGATAAGGCCATGGAAGCCCTGCAAAAAATGGCCGCCAGCCACGCCCAGGTGCTGCGCGACGGCCAGCAGCTGGAGGTGCCCACGGCCGAGCTGGTGCCTGGCGACGTGGTAGTGCTCGAAGCCGGCCACGTGATTCCGGCCGACGTGCGCTTCGTGGAAACCTTTGTGCTCAAGGTGGACGAGTCGTCGCTGACCGGCGAATCCAGCAACGTGGAGAAAACCGTGGACGCGCTGCCGCCCGGCGAGTATGCGCTCGGCGACCGGGTGAACCTGGGCTACAAGGGCACCTCTGTCACCAACGGGCGGGCCACGGCTTACGTGGTGGCCACCGGCATGCAGACCGAGCTGGGCAAGATTGCCGCCCTCATCCAGACCGACGAAGTGGTGACGCCGCTGCAAAAGCGGCTGGGCACGCTGGGCAAGCGCCTGTCGGTGGTCGCGCTGGTCGTCGGGGCCCTGTTTTTCGGGGTGGGCTGGCTGCGGGGCGAGCCCTGGGAAAACCTGCTGCTGGTGTCCATCTCGCTGGCCATTGCGGCCTTGCCCGAGGCGTTGCCGGCGCTGGTCACCGTGTCGTTGGCGCTGGGCGCGGGCCGGCTCATGAAAAGTCAGGCCCTGATGCGCAAGCTGCCGGCCGTGGAAACGCTGGGCTCAGTCACCTACATTTGCACCGATAAGACGGGCACTCTCACCCTCAACCAGATGACGGTGGAGGACCTCTACGAAGTGCCCAGCGTGAAGCTCGAAGGGCTGGCTGACCGCAACGGGCTGCTGACGGCCCTGGC